>NZ_JBLWVE010000008.1:0-154557 GCF_048268645.1 Brumimicrobium sp.
TGCCCTTTTAAGGGTGGGAGAGTAAGACGACGCCACTTTTATAAAAACCTCATACATTCATTTGTGTGAGGTTTTTTTGTTTTATGCTATTTGCTCCCATTGGGAGAGCACCGTAAATTTAAATCTTCGAGTGTCTACGAAGGTTTACAAAATAAATATTCTAATTTTTATCCAAACTCCGTTATATAAATTATTATAAACTATTTTCCACAAGAAATAAATTGTTATTTCTTGTGGTTGAGCTGATAAAATTGATGTGTATTTTCTTTTTTTAAAAAGGATTTGTTGCATGAACCGTAACTTCTGGAATATATGCTCTGTTGTCCATCTCTAGAGTATTAACTATTGTAATAGCAATATCTTTAGGTGTTAATTTATTTGATTCTAATGGTCTTTCAGTTCTGTTTTGTTCATCTCCAAAAGCTGTAGGGACTTCACTTGGGTTAACCTGTATTACACGGATATTGTTTTTCCTCAGCTCACCTTGCCAACATTGTGTCATTCCTCTGAGCGCGAATTTAGATGAAGCATAAATAGATCCAGTAGGATAACCTTTTAATGATGCCGTTGATGCGATGTTAATAATATTTCCATAGTTCTGCTTAACAAAAAGCTTACTAGCTCCTTGCGCTACCATAGCAGCTCCAAATACATTCACTTCATATACCTGCTGTAATTCTTCTCGAGTAAGTTCTAATAATGATTTTCTGATTCCAATACCTGCATTATTTATAAGTATATCCAACTTTCCATGCTCTCCCTCTATAAATTTATAAAGCTCATCAATCTGTTCATCTTTTGTTACGTCACATTGAAAGGGAATAGCTCCAATTTCTTTTGCGACATGAATGGTTTTTTGATGATCTCTTCCAGTGATAATAACTTTCGCTCCTTTTTGAATCAATAGCATTGCTGTTGCTTTTCCTAATCCTGAATTTCCTCCTGTCACCAATGCTGTACTTCCTTTAATTTCCATATTTATTACTTTTATATTTAAAACAAAAAAGGGAACCTTTTGGTTCCCTTTTTTAATATTTATGTTGAATGTTATTTTAATAATTCAGCCATCTTCTCACCAATTTTTGCTGGAGAGTCTACAACATGAACACCACATTCTCTTAAAATTGCTTTTTTGGCTTGAGCAGTATCTTCATCTCCTCCTACAATAGCACCTGCGTGACCCATTGTACGACCTGCTGGTGCAGTTTCACCTGCGATAAATCCAACAACCGGTTTAGTTCCGTTGTCTTTGATCCATCTTGCTGCTTTTGCTTCAAGATTACCACCGATTTCACCAATCATAACGATTCCTTTAGTTTCAGGATCGTTCATTAATAATTCAACAGCTTCTTGAGTAGTTGTTCCAATGATTGGGTCACCACCAATACCAATTGCAGTTGTAATACCTAATCCTGCTTTCACTACTTGGTCAGCAGCTTCGTATGTTAATGTTCCAGATTTAGATACAATACCAACAGATCCTTTTTCAAATACAAATCCTGGCATAATCCCTACTTTCGCTTCACCTGCAGTGATAACACCCGGACAGTTTGGTCCAATTAATCTACAGTCATAAGCAGAAATATATTCTTTAGCTTTAACCATATCATTTACAGGAATACCCTCAGTAATACAGATAATTACTTTAATCCCTGCATTAGCAGCTTCCATAATTGCATCCGCAGCAAAAGCTGGTGGAACGAAAATGATAGATACATCTGCACCTGTTTTATCTACAGCATCTTGAACTGTGTTAAATACTGGTTTGTCTAAATGTTTTTGGCCTCCTTTTCCTGGAGTAACTCCACCAACTACGTTTGTTCCAAATTCGATCATTTGACCTGCATGGAAAGTTCCTTCACTACCTGTGAATCCTTGTACAATTACTTTTGAATCTTTATTTACTAATACGCTCATTTTTCGCGGGTTTTCTACTTATTGTTAATTTGCCCAAAAATAGAGTTTACTCTACTCAAAGACAAGTAAAATCTAAAGAATATTTTTTAACTTTTTATTTTCATTCACCATTATATTTTATAGCGAATACTTTACCTGAAATAGATCTTATATTTATCCTGGTTCTTTCTCATCCCAATTGTTAGGTAACATTTCTTCTTTTTGAAAAGACGCAAAACTAGATTGTTAACGTGTTTGATCGAAATGAACTAAAAATAAATTACTTTTTTTCTTTTTGTAAAGATTTTTATCCTTATATTTGCAATAGGTTATTTAATCATAGTTGAATAATCGGGTTTTATAGTTTTAGCATGGTTTAGCAAAAAGAGGAATAAATGTACTGCATTTATTCCTCTTTTTCTTTGGGGCTATTTTTTCCTTATTCAATTCAAAAAAAAAGAGCCAAGACTTTTATATCTTGAATCAATTCATTATCTAATAGAATTAATTATTGCAACACGCTTACACGTTGTGTTGAAATTAGATTTCTGCTTTCATCCATGATATGGAAGAAGTAAACACCAGGCTTCCAGTCACTCAAAATGATTGTTGTTGATGCGGTTGAAAGTGACACTTTATCAATCAACTGACCACTGGCATTGTAAATCACAACTCGTGATGCTTTAGAATTGATTTTCTCTATGGTCACCTTGTTTTTAACAGGATTAGGATAAATATTTATTCCATTTTCTAATTCCCCTTCACCTATAACGGAAAGATCATCATTGACGTTAATACTTGTACAATATACTGTTGTGTCACATTCTCCATATGCAGTTAAGCAAATATTATAGTTTGCTTTCTCAGCATAAACATGTGTCGGGTTTTCAAGTGTAGAAGTGTTTCCGTCACCAAAATCCCATAAATAAGTACTTGCATTAGTTGAAGTATTGTTGAAGATAACAGATAAGCCATTTTCGTTGGTAGTGAAACTTGCAGTTGGAGCAGGAGTGTTTGGCGCACTTAAACTGTATGATCCTGAGACAGTACAACCTATATCATTACTTGCCGTTACATGGTAAGTTCCATCGCCAAGACCTGACCACGTTGAAGAGGAGGGGCCATTGTTCCAATTGTAAGTAAAGTTATTGCCTCCATTTGCATTAACAGTAATACTTCCATCTTCTGTGTTTTGACAGCTTGGATGCGTGATTGTCTCGTTAATTGAAAGCTGTAGCGTGTAGGTTAATGCGAAATTGATAGTCGTATCACAGCCACTTCCATCCGTAATGCTTAAACTATAATTTCCTGGAGTAAGATTGGAAATACTTGATCCTGTTTGTCCATTATTCCATAGGTAACTATAGGGTGGGGTTCCAGCAGTAACGTTTACTGAGATTTCACCGTTGTTTACTTGTGAACATGCCGGGTCGTTGATTGTCGATGTCACTTTAATACCACAAACACTTCCTGAACTTAGAGTCACACAGAAATCTTCAATTTCTCCTGATGTAAGGTCTCCACATACGTCAGGTAGCGATGAATTAGCAAGACCTTGATAGGCCATTTGAACCCTCATTCGCGTACTTCCTGTTAAAGCAGTAGCCGGAATCGTTAGGTTATCTGTGAGCACGCCAGTTGCTGCTGTACCTTGATCATAGATCATTTCAGAAACATCAAATACACCATCTTGGTTGATGTCTAACCAAATTCGAGTATATTCTTCTAGCGCTTGACCATCATAGCCAGGTGTTAAGGTGAATGGATAGTTTTGGCCAAGAATCAATGCGATAGGACTGTCATTCAAAACATATCCATTGTTATCTCCTGTAGTGATTGTATTTCCGTCAATAAGGAAAGATTCAACCCATTCGTTTTGTTGACCTAGAATGGCTTTCGGAGCTTCATTATTATTGATCGAATTCACCAATATGGCTCCATCAGCTTGCGAAATCATAATTGCTGGGATAGTCACATTGTTGTTTATCCCACCCATATTAATTGTACTTGGATTGGCAACATTGTTGATGACAATCACTGCTGTAGCACCTGCATTTTGAGCATTCATTGCCTTGTCTGTGAAGTTACAACTCCCTCTATAAACAACTGCAATATTTCCATTTACAGCTGCACCATTAGTGAGTGGGTTACAGCCCTCATTAGGATTCGCAGAGCCATCATTAACAAGTACTAATTCACCATATTGATATCCATTATCTACGGGACCTCCAAATGAGGTAGATTCTTGATAGCTATAATTTCCTTGAATGGAAGCAGGACTTGTTACCGTTAAACTTAATGCAGGGTTGATTACATTTGTTTCGCAATAATTTAAGTCAATACAATTTCCACAACCTGAGGTTTTAAATGTTCCAATGGCTGATGAATTTCCGATTTCTCCAGAACAGTCTGAAGTAATTCTAAATTCATATTCTGTACAGCTGGTAAGACCTGTGAATGTATAACTATTATTTGTTGTTGTGTAATCTGTCCAAACTCCAGTTCCCGCTATTTGTATAGATACCACATATGAAGTTGCGTCAGGATTATGGTCAAATACAATACTCGCATCATAGTCATTAACTGTAGTTACATTGATGTTGTTGGGCGTTGAACAAGAACTACAGACATCAAGCATGAGTAGGTCAATTGAGTTCTTTGCATTTATTCTCCCTCCGGATATCGTTCGGTCTATTAGATGTTGACTTTGATCCACTCCATTATAAAGGGCTTGCATTACCATATCTGCTGCTGCTTGTGGATTACTCATCGCTAAATTATCTAAATCACTACAGGGAACACTGTACAATAGACCAATGAGGCCTGCTGTTAAAGGACAAGCGAATGAAGTTCCAGAAGTTGAAGTGTATTGACCATTTGCGGCGGTCGTATAAATGCTAGACCCTGGTGCTGCGATATTGATGGTTTGTTCTCCATAACCAGCAAAGTCTATGATGTCTGAAGAATTGGTTGCCGTCACTCCAATCATGTAGTCACTTGCACAACCTGTTGGAACATCACCAAAGGTATCCACATCCTGATTCTGATTTGTAGTTGCTCCAGCGTTGAGGATTCCTGCTTGACCTAAATCATCATAAAAACTACACCAAATTGGATAGCTATTTGGGTCTCCACCATCTACCCCCCATGATGCACTTGTAGCAACAACAAAAGCACCACTTGCACCATTGGTCTGATTCCAAAGTAAACGTGCGCTTAATGCATAGTTGTAGGCCGCAATAATATTTGACTCTGTAAATGGAGAATTATGTCCAGCAATGTCCATAATTTTAACATTCCAATTGATTCCAGACACTCCTATTCCGTTATCGCCTTTTGCACCCATCATTCCTGCACAACTTGTTCCATGAGAACCTGTTCCAATAGCATCATTGTTGGTAGAAACATTCCAACCGTTGTAATCATCAACATATCCGTTTCCATCATCATCAATTCCATTGTTTGGAATTTCAGCGGTGTTGATCCACTGATTGTCTTGTAAGTCTGGGTGATTAATGACATCAGCACTTTCTATTAAGGCAATAACAATATCGTGACCATTTGCTGTGGTTCCACCTGTAGTGATGTCCCAAGCCAGCTCAGAATCGATGTTGTCATGGTGCCATTGATTGGTGTACAAAGGGTCGTTTGGCGCAGCCCTTAATTCTACCTCTCTGTTGGGTTGTGCAAACAATACTGTATTCACACGGTACAATACTTCTAATACTTCATCAATATTTGTATTGTCATCATTGAACTTTAATAACCATATATCTGAATGTTGAGAAAGTACTTCAGCTACCTCTAATTCAAAGTGAGTTGGAACAAGTTTACTGAGCATTGCTGGATCCTCATTTTTCTGCATTCTAACAATGATATTGTCACTTATGGCTTTGGGAGAACTTTTTGAAAGTTGTCCTAGAGAAAATGAAGAAACAATGATAAATAAAGAGAATAACGTTAGCCTTATTGTTTTCATAATATGTAGTTAATTGTTTTATAATTTTAGCATTCGCAAGATAAAGGAAAAATCAGAAAAATAAGTCTTTATGAATCAGAATAGTTCTCTATTCTTGTAATCCCAAAGTGGGTGATGTAGGATGTGTTCACCACTAACTGTAAATAACTCCTTTTCCGTTGTTCAATTTGTAGGGAGTGGTTTTGCTCATTTACTCAAAAGCCTTTCAATAAAATCTGGTGTAAAATTTAAAGAAGGATACTTTGAGCGGAAGAATTTTTTATATTTGTTCAGTCATGGCTGAAAAAATCGAAATATCTATTGTGGTCCCGCTTTATAATGAAGTCGAGTCACTACCTGAATTACACGAATGGATTGTCTCTGTAATGGAGGCCAATAAATTCACTTATGAAATTATTTTCGTGGATGATGGAAGTAAAGATGGCTCTTGGGATGCTGTTTTGAAATTAAGGGCGAGCAATACAAATGTTCGTGGGATTAAATTCCAGCGAAACTATGGGAAGTCAGCTGCTTTGCAGAAAGGCTTTGAAGCTGTAAAAGGAGACTATGTGGTGACCTTAGATGCCGATCTTCAAGATTCACCAGAAGAAATTCCGGAAATGATTCGAATGATCAAAGAGGATGGTTATGACATGATTTCTGGGTGGAAAAAGAAAAGGTATGATCCGCTTTCTAAAACAATACCAACTAAATTATACAATTGGACAGCCCGCAAGTTAACAGGTATTTATTTACATGATTTCAATTGTGGACTCAAGGCTTATCGTTCTATTGTGGTGAAAAGTATTGAGGTGTATGGTGATATGCATAGGTATATTCCACCGTTGGCCAAGTATGCAGGATTCAATAAAATCGGAGAAAAAGTAGTACAACATCAAGCAAGAAAATTTGGTACAACAAAGTTTGGACTCAATCGCTTCATGAATGGTCCTTTAGATTTGTTATCAGTGGTCTTCATTGGAAAATTTGGTAAAAAACCAATGCACTTTTTTGGAGCTATTGGAACTTTACTTTTCTTGATCGGATTTGGATTTGCTTTATATCTTGGAATAGATAAAATTCTTAGTTTCTTTTCCGACCGACTTTCGCCTTTAATTGCACAACGTACAGAGTTTTATATTGCATTAACCGCAATGATTATTGGAAGTCAATTCTTTTTGGCTGGATTCATTGCAGAATTGATTGGAAGGAACTCCTCTTCAAGAAATGTTTACTTAATTGAAACTGAAATTTAACATGTTGAATGCAAAGAAGGATCCTACTTGGACTTTGTTTTTGGATCGAGATGGTGTAATTAATCAAAGGAATTTCGAAGGCTACATCACAAGGGTTGAAGATTTTATCTTCTTACCGAAAGTGATTGAAGGACTTAAGCTGTTGGCTCCACAATTTTCCAAAATAATTGTCGTTACCAATCAACAAGGTATTGGGAAAGGAATAATGACTGAAGGAGATTTAGACGAAATTCACAACTTCATGATCAAAGCTTTAGCAGTTGAAGGTGTTTATATTGATAAAGTCTATTTTGCAAGTAACCTAAGGGGCGAAGAACCAGACAGAAGGAAACCAAATGCTGCAATGGCACTTGAGGCAAAAAGTGATTTTCCAGACATTAATTTTGAACATTCGGTGATGGTTGGAGACACTGCGTCTGACTTGAAGTTTGGAATGAATCTTGGAATGAAGACTGCGTTAATTCAGTCTGAAGAAAAAGTGGATATAATACCTGATTTTTCAGTGAAAAATTTAAAAGAACTAGCAAATGAAATTATTAGATAAAAGTTACATTTTAGGCTTACTTGTTTTGGTTGGTTTTGGTTTCGGACTTGAAGCTCAAGTAAATCAAACTGACGCTAATGGTAAAAAACAGGGAGAGTGGGTTAAGTTTTATGAGAATTCTGAAATAATTCGGTATAAAGGTCAGTTCAAGGACGATAAACCAGTAGGGAAATTTGTTTATTATTACCCATCTAAGACTGTTCGAACAATTATTGTTCATGACGAAGGAAGTAATCGATCGGAAGCATTTTATTATCATGAGAATGAAAAGTTGATTGCTCATGGAATTTATAGAAATCAAGAAAAGGATAGCGTTTGGACTCACTTTTTACCTACAGGTCATTACAGCTATGAGGAAACTTATGTTAATGGTGTGTTGAATGGTGAACGCATTACTTATTACGGTCCAGAAGTTACAGATACAAAAACTAAGTTAGTTTTGCGTAAGGCCAATTATAAGGATGGTCGTCTTCACGGAGAATTTATAGAGTACTTTCCTGATGGCGTGGTGAAAACCAAAGGACGTTATTCTTCTGGGGTATATGATGGTGAGATTGTAAAAAATCATCCCAATGGTAAACCGATGATTATTGAACGTTGGAAAAGAAGAAAAAAACATGGTTGGTGGACAACCTATGACGAGGCAGGAAAAGAATTGGGGAGGAAATATTACAGAAATGGAGAGCATTTAGAAGACGAAGCATTGACCAAGCACCTACAAAACCTAAAAGAAAAAGGAATTAGCCCAAATTATTAGTATCTTGAAACCACTAGATAGAATGATATGAATAGACCTTTAATTATATTGGCTGTTTTGATGGTGTTGATTTCTGCTTGTAAGGAAAAAGAAACTGTTGACTTTGGCTATGCCTACTTTCCCATGGAGGAAGGTCATTTTGTTGAGTACGATGTTTTGGAGGTATTTCATGATGTAGATTTAAACCCTCAACATGATTCTATTCGATATCGTTTAAAAACAAAAATAGGGGAAGAATTTGTCGATAATTCAGGACGACGTGCACGGAAATTTTTTCAATCTAAATATGACTTAAATTCAGGAAATCTACTTGACCACCGTGTATGGACACGAATAATTGATGGAGGTAGAGGAGAGATCGTTGAGGAAAATCAGCGGAAAATTAAAATGATATTTGCTGTCAAAGAAGGAGTTGAATGGGATGTAAACGCATTTAATCCAGAGGAAGAAGAGCTGGTGTACTATTCCAATGTCAATTCAAGTAGGACCATCAACAATATCTTTTTTGAAAAAACAACAGAAGTAGAGTATGATGATTTCTTTTCCTTGGTGGATTATCGAAAAATGTATGAAGTTTACGCTAAAGATGTAGGATTAATTAAACGCAGTTTTAAAGATTTAACGATCCAAAACTTTGACACGCTAGATGTAAGGAAAGGTTCTGAAGTACATTATCAAGTAATCGATTATGGTCTAGAGTAGATAAATCACTAACTTTAGATAGAAAAACAATGACTTGCCTATTTTGTTTTTATTGTTTATCAGTTTGATAATTAGTGTTATCCCTATTTTGATTCAAGAGGTAGATGTAAACGTAAAAAAAATCATAATTTTTAAATAATGAAAACTTGTTTAGTTTCTATCAAAAGTCTATATTTGCAATTCGTAAAAAAAAAGGGGGAGAAGTTCTTTTTTTAATAAAGTAAAAAAAAATCTCCGAACCCTTGGCTAATTCAGAAAATATATATTTCTTTGCAGCCGCTTTTGTATTAAGCATAAACTATTTTTAATTATGTCACGAGTTTGTCAATTAACAGGGAAAAGAGTAATGGTAGGGAATCATGTTTCTCACTCTAATATTAAAACAAAACGTAAGTTTTACCCTAATTTAGTAAAGAAGAAGTTTTATCTTCCAGAAGAGAAAGAGTTTATAACCCTTCGAGTTTCAACTTCAGCGTTGCGTACTATCAATAAGAATGGTATTACTGCATGTGTAAAAGAAGCAAGAGCGAAAGGATATTTAAAATAGTCAATAGCCTTAGTAGAGTTATTCACTAGGAAAAAGAAAGAAAATGGCAAAAAAAGGAAACAGAGTTCAAGTAATATTAGAATGTACTGAGCACAAGGAGTCAGGTAAGCCTGGAACTTCAAGATATATTAGTACTAAGAATAGAAAAAATACGCCTGAGCGTTTAGAATTGAAAAAATTCAATCCTATTCTTAAGAGAATGACAATTCATAAAGAAATTAAATAGTTAAGTTATGGCAAAGAAATCAGTAGCATCGATTCAAACAGGTGGTGGTAAAGCGCACACTAAAGTGATTAAGATGGTGAAAAACGAAAGAGGAGCGTATTCTTTCCGAGAAGAAATGGTACGTAACGAAGAGGTTAAAGATTGGTTCGCTAAAACGAAATAACTATAGCATCTTTAATCAATATTATTTTATAATTAGCTTCTTGCCTTTGGTAGGGAGCTTTTCTTTTTTTTTAAACTATGGCATTATTTGGGTTATTTTCTAAGGATAAAAAAAAGAAACTTGATGAAGGTCTTGAAAAGACTAAAACAAGTTTTTTATCTAAACTAACACGTTCTGTTGTTGGTAAATCAAAGGTTGATGAAGATGTTCTTGATGAATTAGAAGAGGTGCTAATTACATCTGATGTTGGTGTTCAAACAACCATAAAAATTATCGATCGTATTGAAGAACGTGTAGCGAAAGAAAAGTACGTCAATACCAATGAACTGCAAGGTATTCTTAGGGAAGAAATCGCAAGTTTATTGGAAGAAAATAATACAGGCGATATTGAATATGAGATTCCAAGCTATCCAGACAATAACCCTCACGTAATCATGGTTGTAGGTGTGAATGGTGTGGGGAAAACAACAACTATCGGAAAGCTGGCTTACCAATTCAAAGAAATGGGGAAAAATGTAGTGCTAGGTGCTGCAGATACCTTCAGGGCAGCTGCTGTTGATCAATTGATTATTTGGTCTGAACGAGTAGGGGTGCCGATTGTGGAGCAAGGTATGCAAGCGGATCCAGCTTCTGTTGCTTTTGAAACACTCCAGTCAGCAAAAGCGCAAGGTGCTGATGTTGTAATTATTGATACCGCTGGGCGATTGCACAATAAAATCAATTTGATGAATGAATTGTCTAAAATCAAAAGAGTAATGGAAAAAGTTGTTCCAGGTGCACCTCATGAAATTTTACTCGTTTTGGATGGTTCTACTGGTCAAAATGCTTTTGAACAAGCCAAACAATTCTCTGCTGCAACTGAAATCAATGCTTTGGCAATTACAAAACTTGACGGTACCGCTAAAGGTGGTGTTGTTATTGGTATTTCAGACCAGATGAAAATCCCTGTTAAATACATTGGGGTTGGTGAACAGATGAAAGACCTACAAGCCTTCAATAAAAAAGCGTTTGTTGATTCTTTATTTGGAGAATAGTTTACATTTTCTTGTGTTCATGTAACTATACTTATTTACTTTGCAAAAACATATTTTTTAAAACCCTTTAACTAACGTATGAAAAAATTAATTTTTATTCCCATTACAGCATTTTTTGTGGCGTGTAGCTCATCACCAAAAGATGCTTCTGAAATTAATCTAGAAGATTTTGAACAAAGAATATCTTACGCATTAGGTGCTGATATTGGAGCTAGTTTCAAAAGTATTCCTGAAGAAATTTTCGCTACCCTGAACAAGACAGAATTAGAAAAAGGGTTTTATGATTACTTATCGTCAAAAGACCTTTCTGCCAAAGATTGTAACGACATGCTCGAAGAAACACACGCGAGTGGTCAAGGTATCGATACTACCAATTACACAATGAAAGAAATATCTCATTGTTACGGAGCTGTTTTTGGTGAAGGATTGAGAAAATCACTTGTTGTGAAAAACGGTTTGGATATAGTTAACTTCGATGTGGCCAGAATTGGTTTTGCAAACTCTTTAGTTGGTGCTGATACAATCATTGACCTCAATGAGCGTCAAACGATGATCATGAACTTTCATAATGACTTGAATAAATCGAATGGAGAAAAGTTTATGATGGATATGGCCAAAAAGAATCCTGATAATGTGAAGGACGAAAATCCAGATGAAGAATATATATTTATTGAAAATACGCCTGGTGAAGGTGAAGCGATTGACTTGAATAAAGAGTTTGATATCCTTCTAACGATTACTAGTATTACGGGTGATACCTTGGTATCCACTTATGAAAATACGGGACTTCCTGAATTTCAAAACTCGATGATCTTAACCACAGATGATATTTTAATCCCTCAAGTATGGAAGATTGCTGCTAAAGACATGAAAGTAGGTGGAGATTATTCTGTTTATTCTTCTTATGAATTAGCTTTTGGTGAAGATGGTGTGTACTCACCTAATGGTCAAGGGTATTTTATTCAACCTTTTACCGCTATTGGAATTCACACTAAAGTTTTAAAACAAGCTGAGCGTTATTCTTCAATTAAAGAACAAGGTAGAGAAATGATTGAAGCAGCAAAGCAAAGACCCAATACAATTGTTGACCCTTCAGGGTTTGTTCTAACAACCTTAGAAGAAGGAACAGGGAAAAAAGTAAAAGAAGGAGATGATGTTCAAGCTCATTATGTTTTATCGCTTTCCAATGGAGAAGTGATTCAAAACAGTTATATGACATCTGCTCAAGGTAATCAACCTGCTCCATCTTTCTCACTGAATAGTGTTGTTAAAGGTTGGCAATTGGCGATTCCTAAAATGAGAGAAGGTGGTCGTTATAGATTGGTTTTACCTTATGATTTAGGGTATGGTGAAAACGGAAACCGTGGAATTCAACCCTACGAAACTTTGTCTTTCGAAATCGAAGTCATTAAGTCAGGAGCGCCAGGTACGCTTGTTCAAGCGCAACAAATGGCACCACAACAGCAAATTTCACCTGAACAATTGAAGCAACTTCAAGAGGAACTTCAGAAACAACAAGGACAATAATATTTTGAGGAATTGAATACTTCAAAATCAATTTTAGAAAAGGTTCGTCTTTCCATTGTGGAGGGCGAACCTTTCTCTTTTGATATAAAACGTGACGATTTAATCGATCCAATTATTTCAGGGAATAAATGGAGAAAATTACAATACAATTTATTAAAGGCAGAAGCACTTTCTAAATTCGGAATCCTGACTTTTGGTGGTCCTTTTTCTAATCATTTAATCGCCACAGCAAAAGCTTGCTCAGTTGCAGGATTAAAGTCAATGGCATGGGTTAGAGGAGATGAATTAAGGTCGGAAAGTAATGACACCCTAAAGGCTTGTGCCGAGTATGGGATGGAACTTGTTTTTATCTCCCGAAGTGAATACCGCAAAAAGGATGATGTTTTTTTCTTAAAGGAGTTGGCCAGTAAATATCCAGATTACTATATTGTCCCTGAAGGTGGTAAGAGTTATTATGGTGTGGTTGGATGTCAACATATTCTGCAGGAAACAACAAACGATTATGATCATGTCTATTTGGCTGGTGGAACAGGAACAACCGCTGCTGGTGTTTTGCTGAGTGCTTCTGAAAAAACTAAAGTTCATGTTGTCTCTGCCTTAAAAGGAGCATTTCTTCAAGATGATATTCAACAATTACTAAGACAGGTATTGAACGATGAGAATGGTGTAGCATACTATTTGAAACATTTGGTAATGATCAACGATGGACATTTTGGTGGATATGCAAGAGTAAACCAAGAGTTATTGGACTTTATCAACCAAGTGTATGCCGGCCTAGGGTTAAAATTAGATCCCATTTATACTGGGAAAGCAGTTTTTGCTATGGTGAAAGACTACAATGAGGGATTGATTGGTCCAGAAGATAAAGTTTTGTTTATTCATACAGGAGGGCTTCAAGGTGCAACTACATGGAAGGATGAGCTGAATTTTTTATAAATAAAGGCTAAAATAGAAAGGTTAGCCATTGGCTAACCTTTCTTCGCTAAACTATACTACAAAAACGCTCTTACATTTATCCGCAAGTGCAGATTAGGAGTAAGTGTCCTCGTGTTTTAACACCTTTTGATTTAGGAAAGGCATATCTTTTAAGAAATAAACTTACAGTAGGTTGCCTGTATAAGTGTTTATTCTTGTTTTATTGTCGTTACCTCAAATGTAGGGTATTTATTTTGATTGAAATGGAGCAAACCAGCGACTGGTTGTTTTAAGTTTCCGAACGGGCGTTTTTAATTATCGAATGCTTTTCAATTATTTGATGAAACTCATGTATTTATCGATAAAACTATAAAAGCTGCCCATAAAGGACAGCTTTTAAACTCAAATGCGTTGAAATGCTTAATTTTAGAATCTACCAAATGCGCTAGCTCCTGCTGTTGCGAAGAAGATACCTAGAATGATAGATAATCCAACGGCAACTAAACTAAGGATAACCACTGTTTTCCAATACAAGAAAAAGTTTTCAGCGAATACATCCATGTTAAAGGTGCCGCGATCAATACTGTTTGAGACTTTCAATAATAATAGTGAGATGTAAATTCCAATCCCATACATGGCCAAGTAAATAATCCCGACTACTGGCATTGCAAAAAGTGAAAATAATCCACCCAGTATTCCTAGTGAAGAACCAACAATACCTAAAATAGCTACGGCTTTAACCCAGCCTGATGCTTTGTTTAAAAATGTTTTTGCTGTGTTTGAAATCACATCTTGGTGAGCTCCATCGTTAGATAAATTGTGCTCGTCTAAATTTTCCATAGTAATGTTTTTTAATGAAGAGAACAATATAGGAAAAAGTTTCAATTTAATTATAGTTTGTTTTAAGAAAAATAAATCAACATAATTAAAAGAAAAAAGCCAGCTACAAGAGCTGGCTTTTTTTGTAATATGAGGGGATTTATTCTACTTCATATTGTTCAAGGTTTCTTAAGGCCTCTTCAAATGTTCCGTCTGTTGCTGCGTCTACGACTGCTCCAACAAACATAACTGCAACAACCACAACGATTATTGAAAGGATTACACCGATAATACCAGTGATTAATCCACCTGAAGCTGCTCCTGAACCTCCTAAGTTAGGATCTGCTTTGATTTTACCTTTGGATACGATAGCCAAAATGATAGCTAAGACTCCACAAATTAATCCTACTACCCAGAAAAAGGATAATACAATTGATACAATTCCTAGTACTAGGGATGCTGTTGCCATACCATTACTGGCTTTTGGCGTGTTTAGATTTTCACTCATAAATAAATAGTTTAGTTTATATTACAGACAAACCTAATAAAAAACTTGACATTAAAGTCATAACCAATAGATATTATTTTAACATTGTTTTAAGTTTTTAATAAGTTATTCGGTGATTGTTCTCCGAGCTTATTGAACAACAGTGTTTTGAGATACAAAAAAAAGGAGTATAAAAATACTCCTTTTGTTGTGTTTAATTCTTAATTGATTAATCTAGAATAATAATCTCATCGATTGAATCACCTGCTTTAATTTTATCAATCACCTCTAAACCTTCTGTTACCTTCCCAAAACAAGTATGGTTTCTGTCTAAATGTGAAGTGTTGGTTCTGCTGTGACAAACAAAAAACTGAGATCCACCTGTATTTCTTCCGGCATGCGCCATCGAAAGTACTCCTCTATCGTGGTATTGATTGTCTCCATCTAATTCGCAATCGATAGAGTATCCTGGTCCTCCTGTTCCGTTTCCTTTCGGACATCCGCCTTGTATTACAAAGTCTGGCAATACACGGTGCCATGTTAATCCATTGTAAAATCCATCTTTTGATAATTTTACAAAATTCTCAACTGTCTTTGGAGCATCCTTTTCGTAAAACTCTACGTGCATTTCTCCACGATTTGTTTTTATAATTCCTTTCATAATCTATTGTTCTAAATATTTTCAGTGCAAAGATATATAATAAAGAGCTATTTATTAAATGTATGTAAAGGAGATTATAGCATGAAGGGGGGCGCTTTAACATTTGTTGTTGGTTTCTTTGTTTTGACAATTGTTTTGCTTGACTATGAATTAATCTTAAAACTTATCCTCGCCATTTTAAAACATTATCCTTTTATCTTTGTAGTTTAGTTATAGAACGACAGAAAGATTCAAATTATATATGAAAACAATTACCATTAACCGTAGAAAAACCACTTTTTTTAGTGAATTAGCCAATCAAATCAATGATAATCAAGAAGCTTTAGAAAAGTATATTCAAGCGCCTTTTAGTATGGCCAATTTTGAACAGCAGATTGCTTTAAAACAAAAGCAATTCTCAATTGAACAAAGAACACTACTTCATGAAATTGTTTCAAAACAAATGTCAGCATATTCGCACTTCGATAAAGTTGCCAAAAATATTGATTTACTAAAAGAAGAGGATACTTTTACAGTTACTGCTGGACATCAGTTGAACGTGTTTGGAGGACCCTTGTATGTCATATATAAAATTATGGATGCTGTACGTTTGGCCGAAAAACTCAAAACGACTTATCCTGATAAGAATTTTGTTCCAGTATTTTGGATGGCATCTGAAGATCATGATTTTGAGGAAATCAATCACTTGCATTTGTTTGGAAGTACATTTTCATGGGAAACAGAGCAAAAAGGGGCAGTAGGACGATTTTCTTTGGAGGGAATTGAGCGTTTAAAGGCAGATATTCTTAGTAAATTTGGAAATAATCCAGAATATTCTGAATACCTCGATCAGTTTTATAAGAACGGGAATTTAGCAGAGGCCAGTACAGAATTCATGATGAATTTGATGGGAGCCTATGGACTCATCACTTTAAATGCCGATGATGCTCAGTTGAAAGCTTCATTTGCTCCAATTTTAAAACGTGAAATTGAAACACAGTTCTCTGAAAAAGAAGTAGCCAAAACAACTCAACAACTCGAGGAGGATGGATTCCATGGTCAAGCAATGGCGCGTCCCATAAACCTTTTCTATATTAAAGACCAATATAGAGAACGCATTATTCCTTTAGAAGATGGTAACTTCGAGATTGGAGAAACAACGATCGAGAAGGTAGATTTATTAAAGGAACTTGAAAGTCATCCTGAACGTTTTTCACCAAACGTAATTCTAAGACCTTTATACCAGGAGTTTATTTTACCTAACCTTTGTTATATTGGTGGAGGAGGAGAAATGGCCTATTGGCTTCAATTTAAAGGAATGTTTGATCAAACAGAGGTTCCTTTTCCATTGGTTAAGGTGAGAAACTCTGTTCAGTGGTTCGATAAATCTACGATTAAGAGAATAGATAAATTAAATTTGAACTATACCGATGTTTTTGAATCTATTCATGAAGTGAAAAAACAGTATGTTTTGGATAATGCAGAGGTTGAATTGGATTTTACTTTCTTGGAACAAAGATTAGCTGATTTAATTCATGAACTTGAACATTCTATTATTGCTGTAGATAAAGGTATGGAAGGATATGCAAAGAGTGAGTCTACCAAGATTCAAAAGCAATTGGATAATGTTCAACAAAAGATGATTCGCCATCAAAAGAAGAAAAATGAAGATGCGATGAAGCAAATAGACGGAATCTACACTCGTTTATTTCCTAACAATGGATTGCAAGAAAGGTATGACAACATGATTCCTTTGATGGGGAAATATGGACCAAAAGAATTTGTTCAAGCGGTTTATGAAATGATTGACCCAGATGAAAAAGAATTGATTTTAGTTCTAGAGGAATAAAGACTTTTTTTTTATTTCTTTAATTTCATGTTGAGAATCATCTCATCATCCCAGTCGTAACATGTTTCATCACAGTTTTGGTAAGATTCTCTAGTTAGCTTATCGCTATTGATTACCATAACTGTGTCTCCATCAACAAGGTATTTGGCTGTGGCTGTATAACGCTCGTTTACTGGCATAAGGTAATATTCTACACTATTTGTAGTATAGAAATGATCGTACAATGTACCATTATCCATGTTCCCTTGATAGAACTTTACTTCAATAGGCGTGGAGGAAGGATTTGTTGAGAATTCTAACTTCACATACAAGTCATCAGGAGCTTGTGTATAACAAATTTGGTTGGTGTCACAAATGTCATTGCTTGACTTTGTGCAAGAAGAGATGATCAGTGTTGCCGTAAAGGCAAGAAGTATAGTTTTAATTGAATTTTTCATAGCGTAATGTCTTAGTTGTTTTTCTCGTTGTTGATGTATAGACTCAACTTCAGGTTAAATGTGTGAGGATGTGCATAAGGATTTTGACTAAAGTATAAATATCCAAATGAGAATCTCGACATTTTTGAAAATTGCCAAGAAAATCCTCCTCCTGGTGTTAAACCAAATTCTTGATTTCTGTTTTTACTTAAACCTTTGTAGGTTCCAAAAAAGTATCCTGCTTTCAATAAGGCGTATAGTCCGATTTTGCTGTTGTTTGCGAATTCTAAAAAGTAGAACCTTTTCTCTAGGTCGATAGAGAATTGAACCACTTTTTCTTCAACTTGCCAAAATAAATTATCTGCTTCTTTAAAGAAAACAGTTTTGTAATACGGTCTAAAACTCCCGTTAAAAGTTACACTAAAGTCATATCCGAGCTCTTCAAGTCCTAATCCAAAATCAAATAAAAAGTCTTGGTGATTGAAGAATGTCCCCATGTTTATTCCAAATTTGGGCTGGAAGTAGCTAACTCCGAAGGGGTTTAGCGTTATAGGTTGTGCGTATGATTTTAAAGGGGCACTCAGTAGCGTAGTGAGCAACAATAAAATAGAAATTGTTTTCTTTAAATTTTTAAGTAGCATAAACATCCTTGTTAAACGGTGATATAATGCTGTAAATTTAGTATTAATAATAGAATCTGACAATGCATTTCTGAAAATGTTGCTAGTACAGTGCTTGCTGATCAATTGTTGATTGCGAAAATTAAATTCTTAGTGTGTAAAATAGGATGCAAACTGTACTTCATTATTTAAAATCAAGTGCACCTTCCAAGCGTAAGGATAATTAGGGTAACAAAACAGGGAATCTCTAATTAAAGTCTTCCGTTAAATTCGTGGAAGAATGAATTGAAAAGATTAAGCCATTTGGCGTTCTTTCTTGATGTTTTCGTAGGCTTCCTGGATTCTTTGGAATTTCTCTTTTGCTCCTTTTTGATATTCTTCTCCCATCTGTGCTACTTTATCAGGGTGGTATCGAATGGCCATTTTGCGGTAGGCTTTTTTGACTTCGCTGTCACTTGCATCTTTACTCGTTCCTAAAACTTTATAATCGCTTTCTGTATCGCGGTGGAACATGTTTTGAACACTGGTGAAATCCATGTTTGGAATTCCCATCATAGCAGCCAATCTTTGAAGTAGGTTCATTTCTGTTGGTGAAACCGAGCCATCTGCTTTTGCAATTCCAAAAAGGTAGTGTAGCAATTGAACCCGTACTTCCGGTTGGGTGCGTGTACGAATATCATTGCATATTTCCTGAAGCGGAAGTGGTTGAGGTTGGTCTATGAAGGTCTTTAAGGTTTTTAGGTGTGATGTGGTAAATTGATTCCCAAATTGCTGTTGCAAGAATGACTTTACATACTCTAGCTCAGATTTCATTACCCTGTCATCAGCTTTCATTACAGAAGCTGAAAGCGCAAGTAGCATTGTGGGAAAATCGTAACGCTGGGTTTGACGTTGATAAAAATCAAAGATGTCTTGAGTAGATCGAAAGTTGTGTTGTCTTCCTTGTCCGCCTCCTTGGTTTACGTATTTAGCGGCGCGCGTAAAGTTGTCAATAAACGATCCGAATAAAAACCCTAAGAAGGCACCAAAAAATCTAAATCCTGTAAGATAAAATCCTAATCCTGCTCCAATCCACTTAAAATATCCTGTCATAATACGATTGAAAGGAGTGGACTTAATGCCCACTCCTTTTTAAATTTATACTAAATCAATACTTCTGTTTACGAAGTCTGTTAATGCTTCACCTTTAAGCATTCCTTGTGCTAACATTGCTAAGTCGGTAAGTTGCTTTGCTTTTTGAGCTTGCTCTTCACCTTGCGCGGCTAAAATACTAGAAATTTTTGGGTGATTGCTATTTACAATCATGTTATAAGTTTCTGGGAATGCGCCGTAGAAACCTGCTCCCCCCATGGCTTGCTGCTCTTTCATTCGACGAATGAACTCAGGTTGAGTAACCATGATTGGGGCTTCACTTTCAGACATGCTTTCAAATTGAACTTTGAACATGTCTTTATTTACAACGCCTTCAAATACCGGTTTTAATTCTTCCTGTTCTTTTTCACTTAATTTTGATGGAATTTCTTCGTCTTTTTGAATCAACTTGTCTAAAGTATCAGCATCAACGCGTGCAAAACTAACATCTTCTAAACTCATTTCCATTTTTTGAACCCAGTGTGCAGCTAAAGGACCTTGTAATTCGATCACTTTGTATCCTCTGTCATTTGCTGCCTTAACAAAACTGTATTGTTCTTCTTTGTTGTTCGTGTATAGGAATATCGTTTTTCCGTCTTTGTCTGTTTGTGTTGCTTTAACTTCTTCCTTAAATTCTTCCGGCGTTACAAATTTACCGTCTGTGGTTTCCATTAAGTGAAAGGCTTTTGCTCTTTCGGCAAACTTGTCATCAGATAACATTCCGTATTCAGAGAAAATGCGTAAATCACTCCATTTTTCTTCAAAATCCTTACGGTCTTTGTTGAACATTTGCTTCAGTTTGTCTGACACCTTTTTAGAAATGTGAGCACTGATTTTCTTTACATTGCTATCACTTTGGAGGTAAGAACGTGAAACGTTTAATGGAATGTCTGGCGAGTCAATAACACCGTGTAAAAGCGTTAAGAATTCTGGAACAATTTCCTCTACGTTATCTGTAATGAATACTTGGTTCGAATACAGTTGAATCTTATTTTTCTGAACCTCTACGTTTTCCTTAATCTTTGGAAAATAAAGAATTCCTGTTAGATTAAATGGATAATCTACATTCAGGTGAATATGGAACAAGGGATCTTCAATTGTTGAAGGGTAAAGTTCTCTATAGAATTTAGAATAATCTTCTTTTTCTAAATCAGCGGGCATTTTTGTCCAAGCTGGGGAAGGATTGTTAATTTGATTCGGAACTTCTTTCGAAATCTTCTTTACATTTCCTTCTTCATCTTTTTCTCCTGACGGATCATCGATTTGCTCCGTATACGTTCCAAAAATGACAGGCACTGGTAAAAACTTACAGTATCGGTCTAAAATTCCACGAATTCTCGCTTCTTCTAAGAATTCAGCCGACTCATCAGTAATGTGCAATACGATATCTGTTCCTCGTGTTGCTTTATCAGATGCTTCGATTGAATACTCTGTTGTTCCATTACTTGTCCACTTAACGGCCTTAGCATCGTCGTAACGTCCTAGAGTATTGATTTCTACTTTTTCAGCAACCATAAATGCCGAATAAAATCCTAATCCAAAGTGTCCGATGATGGATTCTTTACTGTCAGAATCTTTATATTTCTGTACGAATTCTTCTGCTCCAGAGAATGCAATTTGATTAATGTACTTGTCGATTTCATCTGCAGTCATACCAATTCCATTATCTCTAATGGTTAAGGTTTTGGCTGCTTTATCTAAAATTACTTCTACTTGTAAATCCTTAACTTCTTTATCATATTCTCCATTTTTGGATAGCACCTTTAATTTCTGCGTTGCGTCTACCGCATTCGAAACTAATTCACGTAAAAAAATCTCGTGATCTGAATACAAAAACTTTTTGATGATCGGGAATATGTTTTCCGTCTCTACACTAATATGACCTTTTTTCATTGTTTTTTGATTTTTATTTGACGAATCTGTATGGTCAATCTTTATGCCATCAGGATTGAACTGTCAAAATGGCAAAAGTTGTGATCATATTGTGCGAAACTCGAATGTAAAGATTTTGTTTTCGGACTTTTTGACGATGGTTGTTTTGAGAAAAGAATATGCTGATGTTTTATCGAAGATACAAACATTTAGATTTACATTAATGTAAAAATCGAAGGTTGTTTTAGGTTGGCGGCAAAGGCTGTGTTAGCAGTTGCACATTGCGAGTGTCATTTATTTCGATTTTCTTTTAGCATTTTTAAACTAATCATATCTCTCTTCATCGGAGGAAAGCTTTCAGTTTTTAAAACTGCGACTAATTCATTCATCTTTCTATCAATTTCTTCTGTTGTTATATTTTTAAATGGAATTCGATTTTCAATGAAATTTCTACCAGCACAAGAGTGTTTGTTAAATAGCCTCTCAACAACTTTAAATTTTTCTTTGAATGCATCATCACTTAATTCAAAAAACACTGTCAAAACAATTTTTTGTTGGGTCAAGTAAACATGACAATAATACCCATCAATTTCTTTTTCAAACTTAACTCCAAAATCCAAAGCATTTAGATCTGAAATTGAATAACCGAAGGATGATAAGTTTAAGTACTTTGAATTTCGTCTAAATTCAATATCTTTTTTCTTATGTATTAAGTTGTAAAAAAAACTCATAATATGGATTCTGGTTTTTCTATCCTGTTACTGTTAACGTTTGGGTATATGGCAAGTAGGGCAGAAAGATACAGATTAACTTCCAAGGTCCCACTGAGCCAAAGCGTTGTGTTTTGTTTTTATCTTATTCTTTAAAAGCCATCCGTCAGCTGACGGATTGGCGGTGTAGGTTAAAGGTAATAGACTTTCGGAAACCGTGAAAGTGCCCTATTTGTTATTTTCCGTGTTAGGTGCATATCTAATCACTTTAATTCACCTTTGATTTCAACAAATTCATAGCCAACGAACTTTTTACCATTTTTATCTTCACCAATGAAGTACCATATCGTGCTTGAGTTTATTAGTTCATCAGCCGTTGACCAATTATTATTATCTGTATATGTTTTATTTTTTAACAATATTCCTTTAGGACATTTATACCAATCTTCAAACTCTTGATTATTAAAAGGTCTAAATTCAATATTCTTCTCTTTCCATGAATTGTCCTCGTATACATATCCACCAAATTCAACAATAGTTAACTCCTCTTTCAAAGTTGATACTGTTGTTGAATGATTCCATTTGTATTTCTGTCCTCGATTTTGATCTTCATTGAGTGATGCATAAACCATGTCTTCACTATGTATCACTTTAATACCAATCGGTAATTTACTTAATTTTTTTGGTAAAGGATGAATAGAGCTTTTCGAATTTGAGCAACCGATTAAAAATAATAACAGTAAAAATAATATGTTCTTCATATGTGTTGAATGTTTACGCATTGCACCTAACGACCCAGCTATGCACAGTAAGGAATTTCGAAGAGAAAACCTTTCGGTTTGCACTGAGCCAAAGCGTTGTATTTTGTTTTTATCTTATTCTTTTAAAGCCATCCGTCAACTGACGGATTGGCGGTGTTAGTTAAAGGTAATAAACTTTCGGAAACCATGAAGTGCCCTATTTGTTATATATCGTGTTATGCATACAAATCATAAACTCCAAATGTATTATTTATCTCGATCTTCAATTCCTTTCTTCTTTTCTGAAGGTAAAGCATCGTAAATCCCACTAACTTCATTTGGAAGTGATATCATATATTCCGCTATGACATTTGTTAGTTTAAACAGTTGATTAACAACATCAATATCATCAGTATCTATTTGGCCTGGATGAACAGCATCATTACCAGTTACTCTTACCACATCCAATGATTTTTGAACTATTTGTGGCAGACCTTTTTTTACGAGTTCTTTGATATCAGTATTGATGTTTTTGCCTTCTTCACCTAACTCAGCACAAAGTATTTGAACACCTAGCCTTAATAGTGCAGCAGCCCCTCGTGGGGATTTAGAAGAAATTGATGCTGCTTCAACATATAACTTTTTCACTCTTTCTGGTAAATCAGGATTAGGAAAAGGAGCACTACCATTTTCTGGATAGTACATTTTGTTCATTATCCAAACAGAATTTTCATTACAATGATCGCAATGACCTACTCGAAGCTGGTTTTGTTCTGCCATTGGGTAAACCCCCTCTAAATCCCATGATGTTCTAGACCATCTTTGCTTCGATAGAACTCCACAGTGCGGACAGGTAAAGGAATTTTCAAATACTTTTGGTTGAATATGTTTCATGTTAATGATTGTAATGGTTAATTATGCATAACGCTTTGCCCGCTGGCTACGGCGATTTCTCACCAAACTTACCACGAAGCATTTACTTTCAAATTTAAACAAATTTTTCAATTCGAAGATGAGACAAACCGCTGGAGCTAGAGGGCTGTTAGTGTGCGTTTATTCTTTTATACATTTAATTGAGTAGCCACTTTGTATATTTCCTCTATTTTCTTCTAAACGGATATCATCTATTCCAAATCCTCTATTCTGAATTCTTGCCCAAGCAGTTGCAATAAAATCAGAATCGTTTGACCACCAATATCCATAATCTAAATAATTAACAAATTCTCCTGTCCGTGCATGTCTGTATCCATAAGGGTTTGAAGAAAATCCTACGTTATAATTTGCGTTCCATAACATATCCATTCGTGTTTCAGGATCTATGGTGTCCTTATAATTTGGAGGATAAATTAACCCTGTCGCGTAAGAAAATTCTTCATTAGCCTTTTCCATATAACTTTCTAATTTATTCCAATCAGCAGTGTCAGGAACTTTCCAACCAACGGGACAAACATTTTGTGTATCAGAAACAACAAAATAATTGTAAAGAATTTCATTGGTTTTATTGCTATCTAATCCATGGGAAGTATGTCTAATTCCAATTAAATTCGAATAACTCGGATATTTACTAATTGTCCATAATGAATCGGTTTGAATAAATCGAATTTCGTCTCCGTTATTGAATCTCGTAACTTTCAGATTTTCCGTAAACCACACCTGTTCACCTAGCTTTTGAATATGATAAACATTACTGTCAATGTCTACCACTGTTTCTGGCAAGTTCGTTACCCACTGATTATAATCAAAAGGTTCTTGACTAAAACTGCATAATGCAGATAGGCTAATGAAAAATGATATTAATAATGTTTTTCTCATTCTTATGCACGCTAACAATCGGCTTTCGACAATAGTCTATATCCGAACTGTATCCATTCCACCAAAAATAACATTAATTTCAATACTAAACCTCAACTACAACAGGCCTTTTCAATTGATTATAAAAAAAGTAAAAAATTTAACCCACTTCCTACCCGAAAAATTATACGTATAATAAACGTTTAATTCTACGCTTAATATTCCAACACGAAGCTTCGATTCCCACCCCGACGAAAACCGGTAGCTTTGTGAACTTCTTTTTGTTTTGCAGGGCAAGTCAATTTGTGTAGCGACCTTGTGAAGCTCCCACAAATTGCATTGACTGCCAAAAAGAAGGAATAAACTTAATAGTTTGAATTTGGAAACACAGCAATATTAAAATCGATTCTTTTGAGCTTCTTTTAATTTTTTTCTTGTCGGCTGATGCTATGGCATCTCCTAAAGAAAGAAAAGTAAAATAATTCTCAAAATTTATTCAATTTATAAAAATCGTCTGTTTTCAAATACAAACTACAGGTTGTAGGCGGAATTGGTGGCCAAAAAATGAATTAGATAAACTGAAATTCCTTTCTACAAAACACACATTCACAAAAGATATGTTTATTTTCGCAACTCATCAAAAATGAAAGAAATGTCAAAAAAACGTCCATTGATTTTAGTCACAAACGATGACGGAATTCAAGCGAAAGGATTGCGCAGCCTAATAGAGGCGGTAGAACCTTTTGGTGATATCGTAATTGTAGCACCAGATAAACCTCAATCGGGAATGGGACATGCGATTACAGTAAATGATGTTTTAAGACTTGATCCTTCTCCTTTGTATGAAAATTACAATGCTTATACTTGTACGGGAACTCCTGTAGATTGTGTAAAACTAGCCATTGCCGAGGTGATAAAAGGAAAACCTGATCTTTTGGTTTCGGGCATTAATCATGGAGAAAATAGCGCTTCGAATGTGCTTTACTCGGGAACAATGTCTGCCGCAGTAGAAGGAGCAATGGAGGATATTCCTTCAATTGGTTTTTCACTCTTGGATTTTGACTCAGATGCAGATTTTTCTGGATCTCAATGGGCCGTTAAAGAAGTGGTTGGCCGTGCATTAAGTGGAGAGTTTCCTAAAAGTATTTGTTTAAATGTGAATATTCCCCAATTGAAAACTGAAGAGATTAAGGGGATAAAGGTGTGTAGACAAGCCAAAGCGTATTGGAAAGATAGTTTTGATAAAAGACAAGACCAGTTTGGAAAACCATATTATTGGTTGAAAGGTGAGTTTAATCGAGACGATTGGAGAGACGATACCGATATTTGGGCCTTGGACAATGGGTTTGTAAGTGTAGTACCAACACAATTTGACATGACCGCTTACCATGTGATAAGCGAAATCAATGAATGGGAATTTTAAGTTTAAATAAAAGGAATGGGAGTAATTAATAATTTAGGGAAAAAGCTGGACAAGAAAGTAATCGGTTTAATTTTCGGAATAGTATTGCCAATACTCGGCTTTGTCTTTTTCTGGCAGTGGAAACATGATACTAAATCATTAAGTGAAGTTTATCGTTTTATGGCTTCAAGCTCAAACAATAGAAACGAATTGTTGATCTTTCCGGTGATTCCTAATTTACTTTTATTTTATTTTACAAATTTTCAATGGCGATGGGATAAATTTACAACAGGATTAGTTGCCGTTACCATTTTTCTAACTGTTATTGTTGCATTATTAATTCTTTTGTGAAAAAACTATATATCATAGCTGGTGAGGCATCTGGAGATTTGCATGCAGCAAACCTGATGAAAGCAATTTTAGAGGAAGATGCTAATGTTGACTTTCGATACTGGGGTGGAGACAACATGGCAGAAGTTGTTGGTAAACCTGTGAAACACATCTCGGACCTTGCCTTTATGGGCTTTATTGAGGTAGTTGCCAATTTAAAAACCATCCTTGGAAATATTAAGTTTTGTAAACAAGATATTCTAAAGTATAAACCAGATGCCTTGGTGTTGGTGGATTACCCCGGATTCAATCTGAGGATTGCAAAGTGGGCTAAAGCTCAGGGTATTCCAGTAATTTATTATATCTCACCGCAAATTTGGGCGTGGAAACAAAATCGTGTTCATACCATAAAGAAAGTGGTGGACAAAATGTTGGTCATCCTTCCTTTTGAAAAAGAATTCTATGCTAAATTCGGAATGGATGTGACTTTTGTTGGACACCCTTTATTGGATGCAGTTGAACAATTTATTGCCAAAACAGATAAGGTTGATTTGTATGCCAAGCATAACTTAGACGAACGTCCGGTGATTGCGCTTCTGCCTGGAAGCCGTAAACAAGAAATCAATACGAAGCTTCCAATTATGTTGGACAGCTTATCGAAATTTGATGAGTACCAATTCGTTATTGCTGGTGCGCCTGCAATGCCTCGTTCGTTTTATGAACCTTTTTTAAAACACTCTGAAAACGTAAGGTTAATTCATGGTGAAACTTATGATTTACTTTCTATTGCCACCGCAGCTTTGGTAACTTCTGGAACGGCAACTTTAGAAACAGCACTCTTTGAAGTGCCTGAAGTGGTTTGTTATAAGGGTTCCTCTATTTCATATCACATTGCAAAACGTTTGATTAAAGTAGATTATATTAGTTTAGTCAATTTAATTCTTCAAAAAGAAGCTGTTAAGGAATTGATTCAACAAGAATGTAACGCAGAACAAATAGAAAAAGAACTTCAGTTGATTCTGCCAGGACAAGCGAAAAATGAGAAACTAAAAAAGGATTATTCTGAATTGCTCAAAATTCTAGGTGAAGGTGGAGCAAGTAAAAAAGCAGCAAAAGAAGTCTGGATTCAATTGGCAAATAAATAATTATTTTCGTGAAATGAAGCGATTACTCCTAATGTTTATCTTAATGGTCTCTTCGCCAATAGCGATGGGAAATGATATTAACATAGGAGTTTACCGTTCTCACAACATCCAACGCATTGACTTCTCCTATTATGAAGGGAGTTATATGATTTTTGGAGATACCACACCTTTTGGCGCACTGCTGCCGAATGAGTTTGTTTCGATTACACGTGTGGGAAATAAAGTTGAACTTAAAAAAGGGGTGAGGTCACTCGGTACTTTTAATCAAGTGACATTGAAACCTACGGGAAATCATTTTGCCTTGCGATTGCGTCCCAGAACACCTGTTTTAAAAGAAAGAAAATACCACGATGGATTTAAAATTTCATCTGGAAAGAAAGGCCTCACCATTGTAAATGATGTGTCTTTTGAACATTATCTTGGCGGTGTGGTTGAATCTGAAGGTGGTGGTGGAAAACCCATCGAATATTATAAAGCTCAAGCGGTTATTTCAAGAACTTACGCTTTGAAGTACTTTAATAGGCATGCAAAAGAAGGTTTTAATTTATGTGATCAAGTTCATTGTCAAGCTTATTTCAATAAATTAATCTATACAGATGATATTCGAAAAGCGGTGATTGCAACGGACGGACTTTATATTGTTGATACAATGACCAATCAATTGATCGATGGTTTTTTTCATGCCAATTGTGGAGGACAAACCAGTAGGTCTGATTATGTGTGGAGAGAAGAAATTCCATATTTACAACCTTTCAAGGATACATTTTGTATTTACACCCGTCAAGCAACTTGGGAAAAGAGAATTCCTAAGGTACAATGGAGAAACTTTTTAGTCAACACTTATTTTTATCCCATTGAAGACAGCTTGTACAAGCAGGTTGTGTATACTTTTGAACAAGAGGACAGAAAAGCATTTTATTTGAGTCCACATTTAGGAATTCCATTGCGTGATTTAAGGTATCACTTCAAATTAAAATCTACTTTTTTCTCTTGCTATCCTGAAGGTCAAGATGTGGTGATTAAGGGCCGTGGCTTTGGACATGGTGTTGGATTATGTCAAGAAGGAGCTATGGGAATGGCAAAACACGGATTAAATTACCAACAGATTCTTTCCTTTTACTTTGAAGGAATACAGTTTAAGCACTATTTTGAAAAAATGTTCTTTAACCAATCTCCTTACAATACCATTGATTTTTAAGGGTTCATTTACTTTGAAAAAGCGCCGTCTTTATACTGAACCAATTGAACATCTAACATCCAATTCAATACACCCACTAAATGATGGCGTTCAACTCCTTTAAGTTCTGCTAAGAATTCTTCCAAAGTAAACGCTTTTTCCTCCAGTAGATTTTCGATAATTCCTTGAAGTTCTTCGGCGCTGTAATTTGACTTTTCTTCTGCTAAACAGATGTCACACTTGCCACACGGCTTTCCTTCTTGTCCAAAATACTTTAGGAGCAAGATGGAGCGACAAATGGGTTCTTGAACAAAATTCAACATGCTTTCCAATTTCTTTAAGGCTACATCCTTTCGTGTTTGGTAAACCTTTTGGTCGATGCGCATGTATTCATCGGGTAAGCGCTCATGAAGCAAGGTTACTTGGGGCAGTTCAGATTGCCATGAAATATCGGCCAGCCCTTGTTTTTCGATGTATTGCAATTCTTTGTGAATCTGTGCTGTTGATTTTCTGAGTTTCTGCGCAATTTTTGCTTCGTTGACTTCATAGTAGTTGGAAAAAATCCCAGGATTACTTCTGGATATTAATGAAATCAAAGGGTCGTATTCTTCGTTTTTTAATTGAAAGTTGTAGAGCGTCTTATTGCTCACGATAAACTTTAGTTTTGTTGGATGAAAAACAGCTTCGTTAAAGAGTATTGACCCGTTCAGCTGAAGGATCTTTAATGCATTATAGGTCGGTAAAGGCTCAAAATCATATTTCTTTACCAATTCCTTGATGTTAAGACCGTAACTTTCATTCATTCCCGAGCCAATTGCGATACTGAAATGATTACACAATGCACGATATACCGTTTTGATGAAGTCAATAGGAGGAAATTGTTGTGCTATTCGTTGTCGTAATTTAACTAAGTCAACTTGCGAATAAAACGCCATATTTCTAGAGGCTTTACCATCTCTACCAGAACGACCTGCTTCTTGGAAATAGGCTTCTAGATTGTTCGGAATTTCATAATGCAACACAAAACGCACGTCTGGTTTATCGATTCCCATACCAAAAGCATTGGTAGCAACTATAATTCTAATGTGATTGTTTAGCCAAGCATCTAATTTTTTCTTCCGTTCCTCCCCTGGGAGTCCACCGTGATAAACTCCAGCAGAAAGATTGTGTGCAATGAGTAAACGGGCTATTTCTTTGGTTTCTCTTCTTGTTTGGCAATACACGATTCCAGTGGATCCACTAAATCTTTTGCAAGCTTTAAGAATAGCGTTTCTCTTATTTTCAACAGCATAAACTTCATAAGAAATATTGTCACGCGCAAAATCACCTTCAAAATAATTGATGTTGCGCATTTGAAGTTGTTCTATAATGTCTTTTCTGACTTCTTCGGTTGCTGTTGCCGTAACAGCAATCATCGGAACCTCAGGATGAATCTCGCGCAGTTTATAAATTTCTAAATATGGAGGACGAAAATCGTGTCCCCATTGGGAAATACAATGAGCTTCATCAATGGCAATGAGTGAAACTTGCATTTGTTTGAACCGGGCCAGAAAAATATCTGTTTTTAATCGCTCAGGAGAAACGTACAAAAAGTCTAATCCTCCAAATTTCGCATTGTCAAGAATAATGTCGATTTCTCTTCTCGACATTCCTGATGTGATGGCCGCAGCTTTTAATCCTTTTGACTTTAAGTTTTTGACTTGGTCTTGCATTAGCGCAATCAAAGGGGAGATGACTAAGCAAATCCCTTCTCTAGCGATTCCTGGAACTTGAAAACAGATTGATTTCCCACCTCCGGTTGGCAACAAAGCGAAGGTGTCTCGGCCGTTAATGGCACTTTGAACAATGTCCTCTTGTTGCTTGCGGAAACTCTCAAATCCCCAGTATTTTTTTAATATCTCAACAGCTGTCAATGGTCAGAAATTTATTTAACAAATGTAGTTAAAAATAAAGCAAATTTGAAGGGTGATTAGTGAGTCTATTGAAAAAACAGTATATTTGCAGCAATATCAAAAATAATATGGAAACATCAAAATATACAATCAAAGCTACACGAACTCAAAACAGTAAAATCAATGAAGTGGATTGGGATAACATTCCTTTTGGAAGGGTTTTTTCTGATCACATGTTGGTCATGGATTTTAAAGATGGAAAATGGGGAGAGCCTGAAATTATTCCTTTTGGAGATATGGCATTACACCCAGCAACATCTGCAATTCACTACGGACAGTCGATTTTTGAAGGGATGAAAGCATACAGAACCAAAGATGGTGACCCAGTAGTTTTTCGTCCAGAAATGAATGCTCAGCGTTTTAGAAAGTCTGCTCACCGTATGTGTATGGCTGATATTCCTGAAGATTTATTCTTGTTTTGCTTGAATGAACTATTGAGATTTGATGATCAGTGGGTACCGAAGAAAAGTACGAATTCAATGTACATACGTCCATTCATGTTTGCAACTGATGGATATACTGGGATTAAGCCTTCTGAAACATACCGTTTCATGATATTTACATGTCCGGTTGGTTCTTACTATACTGAGGCCATTAATTTGAAAATTGAGGAGGATTATACGCGTGCAGCAGCAGGTGGAGTTGGAGCAGCAAAAGCAGCAGGTAACTATGCCGCTTCTTTGTATCCAGCGAAATTAGCGCAAGATCAAGGTTATCATCAATTGATTTGGACAGATGCTCAAACTCATGAATATGTAGAAGAAGCAGGAACAATGAATATTCTTTTTGTTATTGACGGAAAATTGGTGACTCCTAAAGAATCGGATACAATTCTTGCAGGGATTACAAAACGTAGCGTAATTGAAGTCGCTAAAGACTGGGGGATGACCGTTGAAGAACGCAAAATTACAGTGAAAGAAATTATTGAAGCCATTGAAGAAGGTAGAATGACAGAAGCGTTTGGAGCGGGAACTGCTGCAACAATAGCACCTGTTAAAATGATTGGATTTAAAGGTAAAGAATATCACCTTCCAGGAGAAGAGAAACGTACTTTCTCGAAGAAAGTAGTGGAGGAACTAGACAATATTAAATACGGAAGAATTGAAGATCGATTTGGATGGGTTAAAAAAATCTAATTTATCTTTAAAAGAAATAAGAAACGACTCAATTGAATTGGGTCGTTTTTTTTGCACCATGTATTGTTTTCTGCTATAAACACTCATTTCAACCTTAATCACGTTAAACAAACTAAAAACTTAAGCAGATCAATGCTTATTTTCGTTTTAAAAGAAGATGCTTTAAGATTATCTTTATATTTTTGAACATCATGAAGAATTGGATTGTTGTTTCATTGTTGTCGATTTTATTGGTGGGTTGTGGAATTTCCATGGGAACACGAATTGATAACGGGAACTTAAGTGTTTTTTTTCTCGAAGCGGTTCCGAAAGATAAAGCCATCGCTTTTTCCAAATATTGGAAAAATGAAGGTTTCGTTGGAGAAGAAAAGCAAGTTATTCAATTGGATAAAATCGATGGTGTGATCGTGGTGAAATTGATTGAACGTGAAATGTATCACAAAGATCTGCTGAGCATCACAGAGGAAGCTATGATTCAACAGCTTGAACGTGATTTAAAAAGAGACGTATTTGGTTTGGAAACGCAAATCATGATTACAGATAATACTTTTCGACCCATACTAAAAAGATAATTATATGAAAATTTCAGGTTCTATATACTCTGATAAAAACAGAAGTTTAAAAGAAACTATTCTAGATCTAGAAGCCCATCAAGTCGATTTGCTACATGTAGATTGTAATGATGATTTAAGTGTATTTGATGATATTGCTCAAATTAGAGAATGGTGCGATATGCCGATCGATTTGCACATCATCACAGAAACACCAGAAAAGTACTTCGATTTACTCAGAAAACACCCCGTGGAGTATGTAACCTTTCAGTATGAACAATTGAAAGAAAAGTTAGAAATTCCAGCTGATATTAAAGGTGAAAAAGGATTGGCGCTAATCACACCAACTCCAGTGTCTGCATTTGATGATTATGCTTCATATGATTTTGTGCTTTTTATGGCGACTATCCCTGGACAAAGTGGTGGCGTTTTTGACCCTGAAAATTTTAGGAAAATACGTGAATTCAAAAAGAAGTATCCAAATAAAAATGTGCATGTTGATGGTGGAGTAAATGGAGAGGTTTCTTTTATTCTCCGCAATATGGGAGTGCATTCTTCCGTCTCTGGTAGCTTTTTGTTTAAAGGGGCAAGTGTTGGTCATGCATTAATGGACCTGACAAAACGCGCTATTCAATCTCAATTTAAAATTCGAGATTTTATGATTCCATTGGAAGAATGTCCTGTTGTTCAATGTGAAACCATTACTTTTAAAAGGGTACTCGAAGCCATCGATCAAGGTAAACTGGGTTTTACAATAATTGAGAAAAACAATCAATTTGATGGGATTATATCTAATGCTGATGTTAGAAAAGCAATGATAAAAAACTTTGAAGATATTGCAGGGCTAGAAGTTACTGAAATGATTAATCACGACCCCATTACAATTGATGCAGAGGCAAATGTAGATGACATGTTAAACCTTGTGCGTAAACAGAGTTTTCCAGTGATGTACTTGCCAGTAATCAATGCAAATAATAAAACTGAAGGAATTGTTACCTTCGTAAACTTAATTAAAGGAGAAATATGATTTTAAAATTAAATACATCTGTAAGTGCTAATGATGCAGCACAGTTGGCAGAAAAACATAAAGCATTTCATATCCATTATAATGGAAGTCAGCATTTGATCACTTCTTCATCAATGAAAGAAGTTCCTAGTGAATTAGCTGCTAAGGTTGAAGAAAGCTGGGTCTTTGCAAATGACATGCAATTGGCTTCTAGAGCATTTCAACAAAAAACACGTGAAATTAAAATTGGCGACCTCACAATTGGAGGTGATACAAAAAATACCATCCTCATTGGAGGACCTTGCTCTGTAGAGTCATTAGAACAAATTCAGCAAAGTGCGCAATTGATAAAATCTCAAGGTTTAACTACGCTTCGTGGTGGTTGTTATAAGCCAAGAACAAGTCCATATAGCTTCCAAGGTTTAGGATTGGAAGGTTTGAAGTTGTTGGCTCAAATGAGAGAAGAACATGGCTTGAGTGTGATTACGGAAGTAAGGGATGCTACTCATGTTGATGAGGTGATTGAACACAGTGACATTATTCAGATTGGTGCAAAAGCAATGTATGATCAAGGGATTTTACGTGCATGTGCGAAAATCAATAAACCGGTCTTACTGAAAAGAGGATTTGGTTCAACTTTACAAGAGTTTGTTCAGGCAGCTGAGTTTATTTTGTCTGGTGGAAATGACCAAGTTATTTTATGTGAAAGAGGGATCAGAACTTTTGAAACCAATACACGTTTTACATTAGACCTTTGTGGAGTAGCGTATTTACAAGAGTATACAAACTTGCCCATTATTTTAGACCCTAGTCATGCTTTAGGATACCGATATGGAATTGAGAAATTAGCAAAAGCATGTGTGGCTATGGGGATTGATGGACTTTTAATTGAAGCACATCCAGACCCTTCTGTTGCTAAATCAGATGCTGCTCAACAATTAACCCATGAACAGTTTGTTGCTTTGAAGTCAGCCATAGAACCAGTTGCAGCGAGTGTAGGATATAAAATTGTATAATGAAATTATTGACCACAAACCTTGAAGCTGTTTTAAAGCGAAATGGCCGCAGTTTATCGCAGTTTTTAACTGAGCATAATGTGGGTAAGGTAGCTGATTTGAAATTGGGTGAGCTTGAACTTTTTTGTTTTCAAGAAAAACTACAGCTCACCAATCTTCTTTCTTATAATTTATCTGTTGATAAACAAAAACTGAAAAAGCTAAAATTGCTGATTCTAGATGTTGATGGAGTAATGACTGATGCTGGAATGTTCTTCTCCGAGAATGGGGATCAGATTAAAAAGTATAATGCCAAAGATGGTATGGCGATAATGGCTTTAAAAAAACATGGTGTTGAGGTCGGTATCATTTCTTCTGGATTTAAACTTGAAATGGTGAAAGCCAGAGCAGAACTTTTAGGCATCGAACATTTATATGTTGGACGAGATCCGAAAATGGAAATACTAAAAGGATGGTGTGAAAAACTAAACATTGATTTGGCTGAAGTTGGTATTATCGGTGATGATATCAATGATTTACAGGTAATGAAAAGTGTTGGGTTTTCTGCTGCTCCAGCTGATGCTGTTCCGGTTGTAAAGCAACATGTCGATTTGGTTCTTCAAGCTAAGGGGGGGAGAGGTTGCGTGCGTGAATTTATAGACCATTATTTACTGGACGAACCTTTACAGGGTAAGTAGTCAAAATAATGGACTAATCTTCACAGAGTTCTTTTTTTGAAGTTTGGGTTGGAGATACTATCGCTTGATTTACTTGCTTTGCATTAATGAACGCACCATTAGCACCCAATGCTTCTAAAGAATCATCAAACGATTGACTCTTGAACTTGTTTTCTTTTTCTTTCCACTTGGGGATTTTACTTTCTTTTAACATCATAATTTCTAAGTTTAGTATTGATATAGCAATAATGAGTCCAATTTTGTTCTGGAAAATAAAAATCACTCCCGATATCGAGAGTGATTTTCTTTATTGTTAGGATAACTGTCTCTAATCCACTTGAATAATCAAAACACCTAGTTGTGTGTTCAACCCCATAATTGGAGTGGCAGCGTAGTGGTGGTTATTGTACATTTTTGTCATGGCCTCTTTGGCATTCACTAAACCAGGATCACTAAAGTTGGTGTTTTCATCTTTCTTGTTTGTACTTAAAAGAGCAACACTTGTGTTATGATCTACAAGCATAACCTTTTCAACATCAAATGTTTTAAGGGTTTGCAAGAAGTATTGATTAACTTGATTCATGTTTTCGGCAATCATTTCACTACGCACGGCAAGCGCTAAAGTGTTTGAAAGTTGTTTTATGTTTTCAACTTTTATCCTTTCTATCTCTGCTTCATGCTCTTGTGTTAGGGCAGTGATTTCTTTTTCGTATTTAGATTCCATTGCTCTGTTTGCGAAATAACCCCATGCCGCACTAATAATTAATAGCACAAAAAGGAAGAGACTTAAAAAATGCTTTTTCCAAAAAGGCTTCTTTTTAGGCGTTTCTTTTCCAATGGAACTAGAACCTGCCATTGTATCTTTTTTTACTGGTATGTTTTCATTTGTTGTCATTAGTCTACTTTTTTCAATGTTAAACTACCTCTAGGTGTTTCTAGAATTAAATTTAGTCCTTTTAAATGATATACTGGTTGACCACGGAGAATAGTTAAAATTTCATTCTCTAAATCTGAAGTTTCACCGCAGTACATTCTTGTGGAGGCCAATTGTTCAACAATCATTTTGTTGTATTCGAACCTTAGGTTTCCATTGACTTGATTACATCCAGCAAATCCACTCATTTTTTTAGTGTTGAGGTTGAATTCAAAATGTGGACGTTCTTTTGGAAACTGTCTCGCGGTAAGTGTTTCACCATTTAATTTTTCAAGTGCCCAAATGTCATGTATTTGAGGTGTTCCTCTGTAAAATCCACATCCTGAGTAATCGATTCCCTTTTTTTCATTTGTTTTACGCACCATTATGTTAACACTTTTTCCCGTTTCCATGCAGTCTACGATATCTATATTCACACGTATGATGTGTGTTTTATTTTCGCTGAATAATTGAACGACATCAGCTCCTTGTGCAACGATTTTTTCATTGGTGTCTGAAGTAAAATAAATGTTGTTTTTGGTGTCTGTAAAAACAATTTGACCTCCAAATCGAACAGATAGCTTCCAAGACTCGTCTTGAGCGTTCGCATAGAAATCAACAGCGGTTGGTGAAGGGTGTTTTACTTGTCCCATTTCAGATTGATTTTCCACTTGTTCCTTCTTTTTGTTGTTTTCTTTAGAGTTGCCGCATCCCACACTGAGGAAAAGTACACTTGTTAATATAATTGATGTTATAACTTTCATATTTGTTGTTTTTCTATTTATTTAAGGTAATCGTTTTTATCTAAATTAAGCCATTCTATAGTAGAATTTGCAAAAATATCTTCTTTTACTTGTTGCGAAAGATCACTTTCTTCAATAAACTTACCAATTTCTAAATCACCGAGTGGAAAAGGGTAGTCTGTTCCTAAACAAATTTTAGAACTGCCTTGTACCTTAATCATGTATTTCAACATGTCGATGTCATGAGTGATACAATCTATCCAAAACTTCCCTAAATATTTTCTAGGGTTTACATCGTTGTCAATAGCCACTAAATCAGGTCTGCAATTAAATCCATGTTCAATTCTTCCTATGGTCGGAATAAATGAACCTCCCGCATGAGAAAAACAAACCCTTAGCTTAGGAAGTTTTTCCAATGCCCCACTGAATATTAATGAACAGGCTGCGCGCGAGGTTTCTGCAGGCATTCCCACCAACCATGGAAGCCAATATTTTCTCATTTCATCAAAGCCCATCATGTTCCATGGATGAATCATTACTGCGAGTCCAAGTCTTTCACAGGCCTCAAAAATAGGGAAGAAACGTTCTTCACTTAAATTTAGTCCATTGATATTGGAGCCAATTTGTATTCCTTTCATTCCTAATTTATGGATGCGCTCTAATTCCTGAATGGCCAACTCCGTATCTTGCATAGGCACCGTTCCTAATCCAATGTAGTTTTTTGGGTAACGCGTAACCAAATCTATAATGTGGTCATTTAAAAACTGGCTGACTTCAAGACCATCCTTTGGCTTTGCCCAGTAGGAAAACAATACTGGTATCGTACAAACTACTTGCACTTGTGTATTGAAATTTTCATATTCTTTAATTCTGACATCCTCTTCCCAACAGTTTTCTTTAATTGTTCGAAAATATTTACCTCCTTGAATCATATCGGCTTTACCATCATCTCTTTCTTCAAGGAATATAAAATCACCATATCCAAACTTTTTTGCCCAATCAGGAAGTGTCTTTGGAATGATATGGGTGTGCATGTCAATTTTTAACATAATGAAAATATTAGTTTAAGCTTAAGTCGACAAAATACCAAAAAATATTTTGATTTGAATTGCGAATCTATTTTAATTGAAGCTGAAGTCAGAAGCTAATCATTGGTGGAATACAATATTTTATTGTTCAATAAACTAAGAATCTGTATATTTGCACAATGTACTCAAGGAATTATCTACTATTCATTGGAATCATAGCTCTAATGCTTAGTGCTTGCGGACCAGCGAGGTTTGTTGAGCCTCTGTCAAAAAATGAAAACGCAATTGGAATCGATTTGGGAGGGCCAATGGTTAAGGTGCCAGGACTTGCTACTATACCGATTCCTTTTTCTTCTGTTACCTACGGTAGAGGGGTAAGCAATAATTTAACCATACATGGAAGTTGGTATACAACTGCTGCAGTATTTGGTGTCGCCCAAATTGGGGGCGGTGCAACCTACGGTGCATGGAAAAGCAAAAATCAAAAACATGGTGCTTCTGCTATGCTTGGATTCAATACGGCTATAGATGTGTTCGAAAATAATTTTAAGTTTTGGCCTCAATTGGATGCACATTATTTTTATAAATATAATTTCAGGTCCCTTACGCAGGATGACTTGCTCAACAAAGGGGGGAGACCAAGTGCCAATATGCTGTATGTCGGGATAGGGTCTTGGTATGAATTGAGCAGTGTAAAAGCGCATGGTGAAAAACAAGAAACGGTTGTAGTTCCAATGTTAAATTTAGGACATGATTTGAATTGGAAGAAATGGACCTTTAAAACGGAACTTAAGTTACTTGCTCCATTTTCATCGAATGAAGATATCGTTTTAGATTATATTAGTTTAACAGGAAAAAAAGGTGCAACAGGTTTGTACTTTGGATTAATTAGAAGATTTTAAAATGAGAGGTATTATTTCCATCGTGTTAATTGCTGTATTCATCCTTTTCGTAGGATGCAGAAAGCGATTGGACGATTTCTTATTTAATAATGACAATAGCATTACTGAATATCGTTTAGATAATTATGCAGGAGAATTGTCTTTGGAGCTTCCTACAGATTATTATATCCCTGAAAGTGACATCCATCAATTTGAATTTACCATTGAAGATGGAGAGGAAACCTTGAAAATTGCGGCAATTTTTGTAGGAGATGTGAATGCCATTCAAACGGATACAGTTATTTTATATTGTCATGGAAATAGAGATCACATGGATCATTATTGGCCCAGACAAAAGCTATTAAGTTATGTTGGACACCAAGGGAGGTTTGGGGTTTTAATGTTTGATTATCCTGGTTACGGCTTGTCTGAGGGTAAGCCCACGGAAGAAAACATGTATGCCGCAACAGACGGTGCTTTAAATTGGTTGAAAGAAAAGGGATTAGAAAATGATCGCTTAATTGTATACGGTTATTCATTAGGAAGCGCAGCGACATGCAAATCGGCAGGGGACAAATCATTTGCTCTACAACCCCATAAAATTGTATTGGAAGCGCCCTTTGCCAGCAGTGCAGTTATGGTGCAAGATGCCTCATTAATAAATATGCCTTCTTCCTACATGGTGGACATTAAAATTGATAACGCTGAACAAATTAAACAATGTAATGTTCCATTGTATTGGATGCATGGAATTGATGATGATTTTTTATCCTTTACTTCACATGGACAATTGGTCTATAACAACCACAATATGAGTTGGAAAATTAAAAGTGAAGTGCCTGGAGCAGGACATAACAATGTGCCTGTTTTTATTGGTCTTGAGGAATATAAGCAAAGTCTTCTCAGTTTTATTTTGAGTGATTCATAATTCTTTTAAAATATTTTAATGTATAGACAACCTTCACTAACCGCCAAACGTTTATAGGATAACAAAAAACAAATTTATGTCTCGTAGTTTATATTTATTAGTTTCATTTTTAGTTGGGTCAGTCTACGCACTGGGTCAGCAAACAGTTTGTCTTGGTAACGATGCATCTGCATGTGTTGGAGATCCAATAACTATTGAAACATGTGGTAGTGGAGGAGGAATTAACTCTTCTATCTTTACATTATCGAATCCAGCTTCATATAATTTAGGTGATGATGATTTTACAGGAGTGATTAACCTTGGGTTTAACTTTAGGTTTTATGGAGCTGTGTACAATCAAATAATAGTAAGTGATAACGGTACAATTTCATTTAATGTTGCTCAAGCAGGTGGTTATGCATCATGGTCTGTAACAAATATACCGACAACTACCGCAACAATGCAGAATTCCATTATGTCTGTTTGGCAAGATTTATACCAACCTCAAGGAGGGAATATTTACTTTGAAGTAATTGGTGCTGCCCCTAATCGTATAGCGGTTGTATTTTGGGATGGACTTTCTATGTTTAGTTCTTCTTGTCATGCGCCTAATTTATGTTTTACAGGAGCAGTTTTACTCTACGAAGGAACTGACGTAATTGAAACGCACATTTCAAATAAAACAACTTGTATGGCTTGGGGAAGTGGTAGAGCAACACATGGTCTGAACAAAAACGGATCAATTGCTCATCCTGTACCAGGAAGAAATAATCAAGTTTTTGATTTGCAAAATGATGGGTATAGATTTACTCCAACAGGACCCGATAATTATACTTTAACACCCATTCCATTCGCTATTGTAACTACAGCAAATAACAACAATATCGTTTGGCACAATACCAATGGAGATTCTTATCCATATAATAATGGAGAATTGAACACAACAGCTCAAACAGGTGAAGTGGGATATTTTATCGCAAGTTCTACTTGTGGTACAGGAGTAGGAGCCGTTTCTGATACTACATTCATTACAGGATTAACTTCAAGCGTGACGGCTTCAGCTCAAGACGATGTGTGTTCTGCGGGAATGGGAAGTGTTACTGCAACACCGACTTCAGGAGTGTCTCCTTATACCTATGATTGGCCTGGTTTAGGGGCGACAACACAAACGGTTAATAATGTTTCTGCTGGAACATATACTGTAAATATGACTGATGGAAATGGATGTGTTTCTTCGACCAATGTTACGGTTGGAGATACCCCTGCAAATTATGATTCTAGTGTAACACCAGTTTCTTGTCCGGGTGGATCTGATGGAACGGCAACAGCTGCAATGGTTCCTGAAATTGGAAATGTAACTTATCAATGGAATGATGCAAATAACCAAACAACCGCAACTGCTACAGGTTTGCCAGCAGGTACATACGAGTGTGTGATTACTTCTGATATTGGTTGTTCAAACACTGTTGTTGTGGCAATCTCAGAAATCCCAGCGATGCAACTTAATGTTGTAAATCAAGTTGATGTAACTTGTAACAGTGGGAATGATGGAATTGTAACTGTTGAAATTACTGATGGAACTGCGCCTTACACCTATAGTTGGACAGGTTCTAATTCAACTTCAGCAACAGCAGATGATTTGGCTGTTGGTACTACAACATTGACTGTAACAGATGATAATGGATGTGTGATTACAGAAGACTTTGTAATCAACGAACCACCTGCTTTGTCTGTGGGGAGTATGTCACAAGACACCATTATTTGTATAGCAGACTCAGTGCGACTATTTGCAAATGGAGCAGGAGGAAGTAGTGCTTATTTTTACGAATGGACATTAAATGGTCAGGTAGTTGGAAATGGAAGTGAGGTTTATGTTACGCCAACAGCGAGTTCAACAGAATATTGTGTAACAATTACTGAGCAGTGTGGTTCGCCAGCTGCTACAGGATGTGTGAAAGTTGATTACCCTGCTGAAGTAGACCCAACTCTTTCTCCTGATAAAACAGGTGAATGTTTCCCAATCGAGGTGAACTTTGATAATACAACCAACACCACTGAAACAATCAGTTATACTGTTTGGAGTTATAGTGATGGAGAGCAAGATACTGTTCCAGGAAGTAATTCAGCTACTCATGAATTTGGTGTAGGGGTATATGATGTGGAAATGGAAGTGGTAACCAACAGAGGATGTCGTTACTTTAAAAGCTATCCTAATTTAATTGAAGGATATCCTTTCCCAGAACCGAATTTTTATGTGAATCCAAATCCAGCTTCAATTTTCGAACCTACTGTGGATGCATTTAGTCAATCAAGTAATGATATCGTTTCATACGAATGGATTGCTGAAGGAGCGGAGCCTAGTTATTCTTCGCTTCAAAATCCAACCTTTACTTATCCGGCTGAAATAGAAAACCATCCTTTAATTCTTGTGGTAGAAAATGCCTATGGATGCTCTGATACACTGCAAAAATTAGTGCGAATTCAAAATGAAGTTTTACTCTTTGCACCAAACTCATTTACTCCTGATGCCAATGGATTCAATGATAAATGGAGAGTTCACATTTCTGGTGTAGATGTCTACAATTTCCACCTTGAAGTTTTTAACCGTTGGGGGGAAAAAGTTTTTGAATCTTTTGATCCAGAAGGTTATTGGGACGGAACATATGGAGATAACATTGTTCGAGATGGTTCGTACATATGGACTATTACAGCATTGGATTATGAAAATGATAATAAATATGAATTTAAAGGTGTGGTTAACGTTCTTAAGTAAATAAGAAAACACCAAGTGAATTTTATTAAAGGCTACATTGAATTGTAGCCTTTTTTTTATGCGTATTTCTAAGCTTTAGATTTATCTAAACTAATATTTTATATTTGCTGTTTAAACTTAAAGTTGCTATGAATCATTTAACACAAAGTGAAGAGAATTATATCAAAGCCATATACTATCTTGAAAAAACGCTTAATAAGCCTGTTGGTACAAATGATTTAGCAAATAGAATGGAAACAAAAGCGAGTTCCGTTACTGATATGGTAAGGCGTTTAGCTGAAAAATCCTTGATACAATACGAAAAATACAAAGGCTGTGAATTGACGGAAGAAGGAAAAAAAGCGGCCTTAAAAACAATTCGTAAACACCGTCTTTGGGAAACTTTTCTTGTAGAAAAACTTAGTTTTGGTTGGGATGAGGTGCATGAAATTGCTGAACAATTAGAACATATTCAATCTGTAAAGTTGACCAATCGTTTGGATGAATTTCTAGACTTCCCCAAATTTGACCCGCATGGCGACCCTATTCCAGATCAGAATGGAGAAATCATACATCGTGAAGAAACTGTTAAACTGATTGATTTAAAGATCAATAAACCTGCGGAAATAACAGGAGTGGCTGATAGTTCTGCTTCATTTTTGAAATATTTAGATAAGCATGGAATCGAGCTAGGAATGGCTATCCAAGTTAAAGATAGATTCGAATTTGACCATTCGACAGAGGTTTTGCTAAACGATAAACTGCTAAACTTGTCGGCAGAAGCGTCTTCGAAAATTATTGTTCAAATAAAATAAAACCTAATCATAACAGAATGGAATTTCCAAATATAGAACTTGTAGGATTAAATGATGAAGTTCTTACGCTGTCAGCATTAATTCAAAAAAAGCGATTGAATTTGGTGCTTTTTTACAATACCAATTGCCTTGGGTGTACAGGAAGAGCAATTCCATTGGCCTATAAACTTCAACAAGCGTATAGTTTTATTAACTTGATTGTGATCCATTCTAATTTTCGACCAACACCTTTTTCGAGTGAAGAGGTGCTTTCTGTTTTTACGGAACAAAAAAGTCCTTTCAATATTTACCGTGAAGATAAACATGAATTATATGATTACTTCAATTGCGAAGGAACTCCTCATTGGGTAATGATAGACGGACATGGTGAGATTCAGCACTCCTTTTTCGGATCGCAAGAAGGAGCACAAATGAAACTAGAATATGCCCTCCAAGAGGTAGCACAACAGTTTTCCTAAGTATTCTGTTTACAACTTTTAATATCATTTGTGTTATAAGCTCAGTTAAATCGCTATTTTTGATGCATTAATTTTAATTCTTGTACTATAGAATTAAGTAGCGTTAAACATACATGAGAAAATTGTTAATGATTATCGTTGTGGTAATTATGGGGAATGCTTTGACTGCCCAATCAGTGAAAGACACCATAGATACGCCAAACGGAAAGATGTTGATTTACGAAAATCGTACATGGGAATATCTTGAAGATCTAGAATTTGACGGAGTCTTGAATGATGTTGTTCATGAATACTTTGAAAATGACTCTACATTGAATTATGAATGGCCTTGGGATAGTGATAGATGCTATTCTTCAAACCGATCAAATGATTTATCATTACTCAACGATACACTTTGGCTATGTGTGACGGATTCTTCTTATTCAGACTTCGTTATGCCTTTTGATGGTGTTGTAACTTCACGATATGGATATCGTAGAGGACGCTATCACAATGGAATTGATATCAACTTGAATACTGGAGATACAGTTGTTGCCGCATTTGATGGAAAAGTTAGGTATTCAAAATACAATAAATCTGGATTCGGTAACCTTGTAGTAATTCGTCACTATAATGGACTAGAAACTTTTTACGCTCACCTTTCAGAATTAATTGTTGTTCCAAATCAGTGGGTTAAAGCTGGAGATCCAATTGGTTTGGGTGGAAATACGGGGCGTTCTTATGGGGCACACCTTCATTTTGAAACACGCTTTTATGATGCGCCTTTGAATCCTGAAGAAATTATTGATTTCAAAAACAAGAAAATTAGAGACCAAAACTTATTTGTTCATAGAGGATTGTTTAGACCAGGAGCTGCTCCTAGTCATTCCTCTGAATTTGCCAGTTCTGCAGGTGTTGCAGCCCCCGTTTATTACCGGGTAAGAAGTGGAGATACTTTAGGGCACATTGCTAGACGAAACAGAACCACAGTTGGACAGTTGTGTCGATTGAATAACATTAAGCCTACAACAACCCTTAGAATAGGACGATCGCTACGTGTAAAATAATTTCTAGTTGGGACTAATCTAATTGGTTTTCTCCGCTCATTTGATTATTTTAATCAAATGAATAAAAGAAAGCTAAAGATTGTAATTGCTATTGATGGTGGTGGAATTAGAGGTGTTTTTCCTTTGATGATTTTAAACCATATTAATACCTTAATTCGAGCGAATAAAATAGCTGACAATATTAATAAATGTGTTGATTTTATAGCAGGAACATCTACAGGAGCAATCATTTCCGCGGGATTAATCGTTAAAGAAAACAATAAATATATTTATTCTCTCGAAGAATTGTTGGGGCTATACCAGGTTCGAGGCCCTCAGTTATTTAATCTTGCAAATCCAAAGCATGAAAAGTCGGAAGGATTAAGGTTGGTCCTGAAAAGGAAGTTTAAAGGGATACAATTATCAGATCTAGACCTTAAGTTTGCCTTTGTTAGTTATGACATTGTAAACAGTCAACCTTTTGTTTTTGGTTCAAATAAAATAGATTTATCAGAGATCTCCTTAAGTACAGCTTTGGCTGCATGCAGTGCGATACCGGGTTATTTTCCTTCAGTTCATTTAAATGGTTATGAATTGATCGATGGCATAATGACAGCGAAGAACCCTGCAGAGATCGCTTATGAAGAAGCAAGAAGCTACTTTCCTGATGAGCCTATTTTGCTCCTTAGTTTTGGAACAGGAAAGTTAGAAGGAGAAATGTTTGATGATATGGAAGAAGAAGTAGAAAGGGTAGATGCTTCATTAAAGCAGAAGTCTAGAAAGGAGGATGATTTATTCTATTATCGTTTTCAGCCTGAAATTATCCATGCAGACCCCAAAATGGACAATGCTACCCCAGATAATATTGCGGCATTGATTCAAGATGGAACAAGCTACATTCAAAACAATAAAGCGTTATTCGAACAGTTAATTCAAGATTGGAAAATCAAGGAATAAAAAAACCTCAACATTGCTGTCGAGGTTTTAAATACATTAACCTGTAGAAGTTAATATTTGATCCGTTGAGATTGTTTACGAGAATCAACTTCTTTAGTTTCAAAATTATTCAACTATTTTTCAAATAGAGCAATTGCTTCGATATGACTCGTATGTGGGAACTGGTCTACTAAACTTACTTTCTTTGTTTTATAACCATATTCCTCTAAGGTTTTAATGTCTCTAGCTTGAGTCGCTGGATTACAAGAAATGTACACTATTCTTTCTGCTCCTAGTTGAATTACTTTGAGTAAAGTTTTTGGGGCAATACCTGCTCTTGGTGGGTCCAATACTATTGTATCAATCTTACCTTCATAATCCGGATACGCTTTTAAAAACTTACCGACATCGGCAGCATAAAATTCTACCCCTTCGATATTGTTTCTCTTGGCGTTACGTTGGGCATCTGCAATGGCTTCTTCCACAATATCAACACCTATGATCTTCGTGTCTTGAGTACGTTGGGTCAAGAGTTGTCCAATGGTTCCTGTACCACAAAACAAATCCATAACGACTTTATTGTTTAAAGAACGTTTGCCTTCGAAAACATAATCTAAAGCTTTGTTATAAAGTTGTTCTGCACTTTTTGGGTTGGTCTGAAAGAAGCTCTCCATGCTGATTTCAAAAAACAATCCGTTGAGTTCCTCAATGACATGGTCTTTTCCAAATACCAAGGTGCAATCACCGTTTTCTATCTTTGCTCTATCGGCAACGTTATCGTTAATGGTGTGTTGAAATCCTGCAATTCGATCTCCCATTTTTTCTTGTAGAAAATCACCAACAGCTTGTAGGTCAAATTCTTTTAGCCCTTCAGAGGACGTTACTAAATTAATCAGCAACTTATCTTCATGAAACGATTTACGAACAACGATATGCCTGAAAAAACCCTCTTTCTTTGGTGGGTGCCATGCAGGTAATCCTGTTTTATAAAGGAATGCTCTAAATTCTTTAAGGAAGGTTTCCCATTGTTCGTCAAATAATCCGGAAGCCTTGTTTAAACTTTCCACTTTCCACCATGTTCCCCTGTGTTTAAAACCTAAAGCGAATGCGTCATCTATCTCTTCATCGGTATGAATATCATGCTCAATACTAGAGAATGAATACTCCATTTTATTGCGGTAATGGAAGTGTTCTGGAGATGGAATAAACGCATCAAAAAGATCCTCGATATTTTGCAGATTTCCAAGTCTACGATAAACTTCTAAAGTTACTTTTTGTTTTAATTCCTCTTGCAATTTAGGGGGTACATGAATATACGGTGCTCCGCTTATTTCTTGATAAGGAGATTCAACTTCCTGCGGAGATCTTTCCAAAACTTTCAATAAGCTACATTCAGCATGCTTTTTTCTTTTTTTGACAATTCTAGCCAATACTTTTTGACCAGGGAAAGCATTTTGAACAAAAAGAACGAAGGCTCCATTTTCATCATGGAGACGAGCTATTCCTTTTCCACCAAAAGCCATGTCTTCAATAACAAGCTCTATTGTTTGACCACGTTTAATCAATGGGAATGAGTTTTAAGGTAAATATTTTAAAAAGAAAGAGGCGGATTACATTAAGCCCCTAATAATTCCTTTTTCGCTACTTTTCACGAAATCAACAACCATTTTCTTTAAATCACTGTCTGGTAACTCCTCAGCTAAAGATTGAAGTCCGTTAGAAATATTACTGTTTTGAACAAATAATATCCTGTAAATATCTTCAATGGTTTTGATGTCGCTTTCAGTAAAGTTTCTTCTGCGTAAGCCAACAGCGTTAATTCCAGCATAACTTAATGGTTCGCGAGCAGCACGTACAAATGGTGGTACGTTCTTACGGATCAGACTTGCTCCAGCAATAAATGAATGTGCACCAATGTGCACGAATTGTTGTGCAGCAGCTTTTCCTTCAATAATGGCATAATCATCTATGGTCACATGCCCAGATAACCCAACATAGTTGGCTAAAATTACGTTGTTTCCAAGGATGCAATCATGGGCCACATGAACATAACCCATGAGTAAGCAGTTGTCTCCAACTGCAGTTTTCATTTTGTCAGTTGTTCCACGGTGAATCGTAACACATTCTCGAATAGTGGTATTGTTTCCTATTTCAACAGTGGTATATTCTCCTCCAAATTTTAAGTCTTGAGGAACTGCACCAATCACAGCGCCCGGGTAAATTTTGCAATTGTTTCCAATTCTAGTTCCAGGGTAAATGGTTACGTTAGGACCAATGTGACAACCGTCTCCAATTACAACATCTTCGTAAATAGATGTGAATGCCTCAACTGTAACATGGTCACCAATTTTAGCGTTAGACGATACAGAAGCAAGATTACTGATCATTTTCTACTTTATCTTTAATTACTTGTGCTAACATTTCAGCTTCTACAGCTAATTTTCCGTTAATATAGCCTTTTCCAGCCATATTTACTAGACCTCTACGGATAGGAGAGATTAATTTAAGTTCAAATACAACAGTATCACCTGGAACCACTTTCTGTTTAAACTTTACATTGTCAATTTTCATGAAATAAGTCGAGTAGAGGTGTGGTTCATCCACTTTGCTTAACGCAAAGATTCCTCCACACTGAGCCATCGCTTCAATTTGTAGGACTCCAGGGAAAATTGGATTTCCAGGAAAATGACCTGTAAATTGAGGCTCATTCATGGTGATGTTTTTTACTCCAACAATCGTATCTTCTGTAATTTCCATCACTTTATCCACTAATAAGAATGGATAACGATGAGGCAACATTTTTTCAATGTCGTTTATGGTATATAAAGGCTCCTTTGTTAAATCAAATTTACGAGGTCCATTTTTTTGTTTCTTGATCTGTTCTTTTAAAACTTTAGCAAATCGTGTATTTCCTGAGTGACCAGGACGTGCCGCTAAAATATGTGCTTTAATAGGTTTTCCAACAAGCGCTAAATCTCCAACAATGTCAAGTAATTTATGACGGGCAGGTTCGTTTTGGAACTTCATTTCATAATTGTTCAGGGTTCCAATTCCTTTGTATTCAACTTGTAATTTGTCTTTTCCTAAAATTTCAGCAAGATGATCTAGCTCTTCTTGAGTTACATCATCACGTTCAACCAAGATGATGGCGTTGTCGATGTCACCTCCTTTGATTAAACCATTTTTGGCCAAAAACTCTAGTTCACGCAAGAACACAAAAGTCTTACAAGAAGAGATTTGGTCTTTAAATTCATCAATTTTATAAATCGTGGCGTGTTGCGTTCCTAAAACAGGAGAGTTGTAATCTACCATCACTGTTAAACGGTAAACACTATCAGGAACAGCTAAAAATTCAATCCCTTTGTCAACGTCTTCCCATGGAATAACTTCATCCAGTTCTAAATAGTCCCTTTCAGCTTTTTGTTCCTCATACCCAACCAATTCGATGGCATCAACAAAAGGTCGAGAACTCCCATCCATAATCGGAATCTCTGGACCTGAAATTTTGATTAAAGCATTATCGACTTGCATCCCGTAAAGCGCCGCTAAAACGTGTTCAGTTGTATATACTTTGACTCCATTTTTCTCCAATGTAGTCCCTCTCTCTGTAGAAACAACTAAATCCGCATCAGCTTCAATAATAGGTTCTCCTTCTATGTCGGTACGTTGAAATTTATATCCGTGATTCTCTGGTGCCGGACACAATTCAATGGTCACTTTTTCACCTGTGTGTAATCCTATTCCAAGTAGCTTAACAGCGCTTTTTAATGTTCTTTGATATTCAACCATAGCTTAATAATAAACCGATTAACGGTAAGTTTATTTAAGTTTTTCTTCGATTTCTTGTAAACGTTTTAAAATTGAGGGTAATCTTCTAAATCCAACATATGACCTTTTAAAATCATCGATCGGAATTCCAGGAGAGCCCATTAAGGTGGTGTCTGATTTTTTAACGCTTCCAGGTATCCCGGATTGCGCAACAATCTGTGTACGGTCAGCAATTTTGATGTGACCACTAATTCCTACTTGTCCACCCACAAGTACATTTTGTCCTATTTTAGTAGAACCTGCTACACCTGCTTGAGCAGCCATGGCAGAGTTAATTCCGATTTCAACATTGTGAGCAACTTGAACAAGATTATCTATTTTTACCCCACGTCGTAAAATAGTAGAACCCAGTGTTGCTCTATCAATTGTTGCGTTTGCTCCAATATCAACATGGTCCTCTAAAATTACGTTTCCTATTTGCGGAACTTTTTGGAATTCCCCTTTTTCATTTGGTGCAAATCCAAAACCATCAGATCCAATGACAGCTCCCGCATGAATTAAACATGATTTTCCAATTACACAATCATGATAAACAGAGGCGTTAGGATGAATCGTTGTATGATCTCCAACGCTTACGTTATCACCTATGAAGGTATTGGGGTATATTTTTACGTGGTCTCCAATTACTGCGTTTTCTCCAATGTAAGCATTGGCACCGATGTATACTTCATCTCCAATCTTTGCTGAATCAGAAATAAAAGCGTTCTTTTCAATCTTTGGTGTTTTTTGACGCATTTGGTCATAAACCTCAAGTAATTTCGCGAAACAACTGTAAGGATCATCAACCTTGACTAGTGTTAAGGTAGCAGGAAGTGGTTTTGAAGGTTCAAAAGTTTTAGCAACTATAGCTATTGAAGCATTGGTACTGTAAATATGTGATTCATATTTAGTGTTTGCTAAAAAAGTAAGGGTGTTGGGTTGACCTTCTTCAATCTTTGAAAGCCCTGAAACCTTTACTTGTTCATTTCCTTGAACCTCACCTTCTAAGATGCCTGCGATTTGCTCTGCTGAAAATTCCATTCTTCAAAAATATAAAAAGAGTTTATTCAAACCCCTTTGTTTTACTTTATTTTTCCACAAATCTACCTTTATAATTACAGATTCGGAGAAGGATAGCATAAAAAGTATTTTTCTACCGGCTCAGAAAGTGCGTGAATGTTCAAATTGTCAGCCGCCTGACTTACATCTTTCACACTTCCATCTTTCATCAATAGATTAATGTTTTCGCGCTGTTCATTGTAGGCATTGTTCCTTAATATAGCCGTACTTACAAAAAAGCCGGCTTCGTTTTGGTCTAAATCAAAATGGGCTTTAACCAAGTCAATTTCATATTGAATACGTTCCTTAGAAAAAGGTGTGGTTGAAATTTCTATCTTAAAAAGTTTTCTATTGATCAATTGTGTGGCCAATAATGATAAAACTTTATCCGTATCAAATTGCCATACTTTTACTGCTCCCATGATGTCAAAATCATCTAAAAGCGCAAATTGGTTAAGTAAGGTTGGATCTTTTTCGAAGTCAATGAGTTCAATGTCTTTTTCTAAAAAGAGTTTAAACGGTGGACTGGCGAAAAGTTCCTTTCCAGATTGTACAAGCATTTTTGCACGACGTAATAAAAAAGTGAGCATCACCTCAGAAGAAACCACGGTCTTGTGCATATAAACTTGCCAGTACATTAATCTTCGGGCCACCAAAAATTTTTCAATTGAATACACTCCTTTTTGTTCCACCACCAATTGGTTGTCGGCAACATCGAGCATTGCAATAATGCGGTCACTTCCTATTACTCCTTCAGAAACCCCAGTGTAAAAACTGTCTCTGTTCAGATAGTCCATGCGGTCCATATCCAATTGACTCGAAACAAGTTGATGGAGGAAAGGCTTATCATGTTTATCTTCAAAGATAGCAATAGCCATGTCCAACTTACCTTCAAACTCTTCGGATAATCGCTTCATAAACAACAAAGAAATCTCTTCGTGACTTACATTTTTAACAATGTCGCGCTCTAAAGTGTGGCTGAATGGACCATGACCTATATCGTGCAATAGAATAGCGATCAAAACTGCGGTTTCTTCTTCTTCCGTTATTTCAATTCCTTTATACCGTAAAACATGAATAGCTTTGGTCATTAGGTGAGTTGCACCAATTGCATGATGAAAGCGAGTGTGTAAGGCACCAGGGTAGACCAAGTGTGACATCCCCAACTGCTTGATTCTTCTCAATCGTTGGTAGAAAGGGTGTTCTATTAAATCGAAAATTATATCCTTTGGTAGGGAAATAAAACCGTACACAGGGTCGTTAATAATTTTCTTCTTGTTATTTATGTTGAGGTTTGGACGCAAATCTTTACTTTTATAATATCATGTAAAATTAAAAATAATCAGACAATGCAGGTGAAAATTCTTTGGGCAGATGATGAAATCGATTTATTAAAGCCACATATTTTATTCTTAAATCAAAAAGGTTACGAGGTTGAAGCCGTTCATAGCGGGAGTGAAGCCATTGAAAAATGTGAGACTACAGCTTATGATATTGTGTTTTTGGATGAAAATATGCCAGGAATTTCAGGATTAGATGCTTTAACTAGAATTAAGGAGCTACGGCCACTTGTTCCAGTTGTAATGATTACTAAAAGTGAGGAAGAAAGCATTATGGAAGAGGCAATTGGTGGTAAAATTGCTGATTATTTAATTAAACCTGTTAATCCAAATCAGATCTTGTTGAGTCTGAAAAAGACTTTAGACCAAAGTAAACTGGTTTCTGAAAAGTTAAATACAAATTATCAACGAGAATTTCGACAAATCGGAATGGATCTCGGAGACCGTTTATCTGCAGAAGAGTGGAAGAGCATGTATAAAAAACTTGTGAATTGGGACCTTGAGTTTTCAAATATGGAAGATCAAGGAATGCAAGAGGTTTTTGATATGCAGTTGAAAGAAGCCAATTCGGCATTTACAAAATTTATTGAAGAAAATTATCTGGATTGGGTGAATGGAGTAGAGGAGTCACCACAAATGTTACATACTTTATTTAAAGATAGAGTAGCAACCCATTTGAAAGCGCCTGTTTATTTAATTGTTATCGATAATTTGCGCTATGACCAATATCAAGTCTTGCGTCCCATGCTGAGTAAGTACTTTACTTTGGAACAAGAAGATATTGTGTTTTCCATTTTACCCACAGCAACGCAATATGCAAGAAATGCATTTTTTGCGGGATTGATGCCTAGCGAAATTAAGAAGAAATACCCTAAACTTTGGGTGGCTGAAGACGAAGAGGGCAGTAAAAACAACAATGAGGAAGAGTTGTTGCAAAAACAGTTAGACCGTCTTGGGTTCAAAGGAAAGTTAGGGTATAGAAAAATTACTAACCTAGAATCTGGTAAAAAGCTTGCCGAAAACATGAGTCAGTTGAAGAACAATGATCTCAATGTAATTGTCTACAATTTTGTTGACATGTTATCGCACGCACGTACCGATATGAAGGTTATTAGAGAATTGGCAGATGATGAAGCAGCATACCGATCATTAACAGCAAGTTGGTTTGAGCACTCACCGCTTCAGGAAATCATGAAAGAAATAGCCAAAACAGAGGCAAAGGTGGTTTTAACAACCGATCATGGAACTGTTAAGGTGAATAATGCCATAAAAATTGTTGGACCAAGGGAGACCAATACAAACTTGAGGTATAAAATTGGGAAGAATTTAAACTATAAAGAAAAGGATGTTTTTGAGGTGAAAAACCCTGATGATGCTTACCTACCAAAAGACAATATTTCAGATGTTTACGTTTTTAGTCGCAACAATGATTTTTTTGTTTACCCCAATAATTATAATCATTTCGCAAAGCATTATATGGATACCTTCCAACACGGTGGTATTTCTTTAGAGGAAATATTAATCCCCTACGCAGAAATGAAAGGAAAGATTTAAGCAGGAATAAAAGCTGAGTTTCAAAAAGTGAGTATATTCGTAACGCCAAAAAACAGAATGAGTAGATGAACTATCATGCACATACAGAGGAAGATTTGATTTTTATCAGCAAGGATTTTCTTAATTTATTTGATGAACACCGTGTTTTTGCTTTTAAAGGAGAAATGGGAGCGGGAAAAACGACTTTTATTTCCTATCTTGCTAAAGCAATGGGCATTGTAGATGCAGTTAGTTCGCCAACTTATGGCTATGTCAATGAGTATGAAAGCCCATATTATGAAACGGTTTATCATTTCGATTTGTACAGAGTTGAAAGTGAAGACGAAGCCTATGACATTGGAATTGAGGAGTATATTTACGGTGAATCCATTGTTTTTATTGAATGGGCAGAAAATATTGCGAACCTTTTGCCAGAAGATTGCGTATGGGTAAACATAACAAAAGATGATCAAGAAGGTCGTGTGATTGAAGTAGATATATGAAGACAGATCCAGAGATTATAAAAAGCCTTATGAAGGAAGGTCGATTGCTTCCTCAAGAGGAAATGTTGGAGATTGCCAGAAAAAAAGGGAGTCTAAAAATAGGAATTCCACGTGAAAATTCTTTTCAAGAAAGGCGCGTTGCTTTAGTTCCAGAAGCAGTTTCGTTATTGGTGGCCAATGGTCACGAAATTAAAATTGAAACGAAAGCTGGGGAGAATGCAAACTTTTCAGATCGCGCCTATTCAGAAGCTGGTGCTGAAATCGTTTACGATAGGAAAGATATATTTCAATGTGATATCGTTTTTAAAGTAGCACCACCTATTGAAGAAGAGGTGGAAATGATGCGGATGGGTTTAACTTTAATCTCAGCACTTCAAATCAATATGCAACCGAAGCAAATTTTGCAGAAAATGATGCAAAAGAAAATTACAGCCATTGCTTGGGATTACATGCGTGACGAAGAGGGACATTTTCCCGTGGTCAGAGCGATGGGAGAAATTGCAGGAAATACCTCCGTTTTAATTGCCGCTGAATTACTGAATGCCTTTAAAAATGGTAAAGGGGTAATGCTAGGGGGAATCGCTGGAGTTCAACCTACTGAGGTGGTGATATTAGGCGCTGGTACAGTAGGTGAATTCGCTACTCGATCAGCTTTAGGTTTAGGATGTTCAGTTAAAATGTTTGATAACTCCCTGGCGAAATTGAGAAGATTGCAGACTTCGGTAGGTCATCGTATTTACACCTCAATTATTCAACCTAAGGTGTTAAGTAAAGCATTAATGCGTGCTGATATTGTGATTGGTGCGGTAAGGTCTCCTTTTGGTAAAACACCTTGCATTGTTTCTGAAGAAATGGTGAGTAACATGAAGACAGGGGCCATCATTATCGATGTGAGTATCGACCAAGGAGGGTGTTTTGAAACTTCTGAATTGACGAATCATGAATCACCAACATTTGATAAATATGGCGTAACACATTATTGTGTTCCCAATATCGCTTCGCGTGTTTCTCGAACTGCTTCTTTTGCGATCTCAAATATCTTTGCTCCTGTTCTTATCAAGATGGGAGAAAAAGGAGGAGATAAAGAGTTAATCAAAAGAGATCACGGGTTTAGGAGTGGTGTGTATATGTATAAAGGAACCTTAACAAGTGAAGTGCTGGGAAAAGTATTCGATTTGAATTACAAAGAAATTGAACTTTTATTGATGGGGATGTAAGTTTCCTCCTATTTTTGCATTTAAATAAAAGGAATTATGCAAGGCGTTTGGAAAAGGTTCAGGTATTATTTAATCGGATTTCTAATTGGGACAATCTTTGTCAGCATTTTATTTAAAGATCGTGGATGCTCGTGGACACCTACCAACAGAGTGAAAAACGCTATTCAAGATAAAATAATTGTTTTTCCAGAAGATCAAATTCCTGCCCTGAATAAGCTGGGCCTAAATAAAGACAATATTTATAGGTTTTTGGTAAAAGGGAGTGTTGATTTTTCAAACAGCTTAAAGGATCAAAATTTTTATCCTAAAGTGTACATCATTGAAGAAAACGACTCTATTGATAAACGGTTACAGTTCTCTTTGTATGAAGATAGTTATATCTCAGTTGTACATGTTTTAGATCAAGGTGAAGCTCCTAAACGTTACGAACATTTGGAAGGCTTTGGAGATATGGTGCGTTTACCAAAAGATTCTTCTTTGGTCTTTGTTGATAAATCAAATTACACTCAATGCAAGGCAAGAGGACTAGCTTCTGCTGATCCTCAAGACATTACTAATGCAATGAAAGCAACAGGGAAAGTCAACTTTACGAAAAGTGATTTAATGTTGACCAAAGCTGTTCAATACATTCATTTTACACAAAATGATACGATTGATGTTGAGGCGAAAACAATTTGGTTTGAATCTCGAATTACTTTTAAAGATTTCTTTTGGGATGAAAAGCTACCGTGTGAAACAGAATAAACAAAGGTCTTATTCTTCTTTCATAACTGGATTTTTCACACCAGCTTCGACTTTAATTTCAATGTGGTTCTCCTCCGGCGTAATGGGGCAAGAATAACGATGAGAGTAAACACAGTAGGGATTGTACGCCGTGTTGAAGTCTACTTTAACAGTTTTCATATCATCTGTAATTTCCAAGTCTAAATAACGTCCACCGCCATAGGTTTTTTCAGGTGCATTTCCATCTTTAAATGGAATAAATACATAATCCTTGTATTTTGGAAGGGTGAAACCAACACTTTTGTATACAGCAAGTTTGAATTTCTCACCATTGCGCTTGAAGTGCAGATAACCAATACGTCGGTATTCAGGTTTTCTTGTCGTTGTAGTTGGCATTTCAAATACCTTCCCTTTTTTCTTTTTGAATTTTGCGGTGAGGATCCAACTACGGTCTATCTCGAAGTATGAAAGAGATTCTATTATGGATTGCTCTTCTGGATTAATGATTGAATCTGTATGTAGCAACTTTTGATTGAATTCATCCCTTACGTTTTGGAGGGAATCCATATAATTGTCTTGTGCATTTAGGGTGGAATACGAAATCAATAAGGTAAGTCCAACATTCAATAATCGCCTGAAATTTGTTTTCATAAGTGTAGTGTTAAATTTTAAAAAAAAGGGCTAATTTCTTTCGCCAAAAATGGTACTTCCAATTCTCACCATGTTGCTTCCTTCTTCGATAGCAATTTCGTAATCACCACTCATTCCCATAGAAACAACTGTGAAGTTTTCATTGAATTTAAAGTAGTGACTTTTAAAAATTTGAAAATAATTGTTCAAAGTTCTGAATTCATCCTGAATTTGCTCTTTATTGTCTGTGAATGTAGCCATCCCCATAACTCCACGGATGTTGATGTTTTCCAAAAGTGAGAAATTATCATCTTCTAACATTTCCTTGGCTTCATCAAAATTAAATCCAGCTTTACTGTCTTCTTGAGCAATATGAAACTGAATTAGTACATCGATAATTCGGCCTTCGTTTTTAGCTCTTTTATTGATTTCTTTCAAGAGTTTGTAGTTGTGAACGCCGTGAATTAAAGTTACAAATGGGGCAATGTACTTTACTTTGTTTGATTGTAAATGGCCGATCATATGCCATTCAATATCCTTGGGAAGGGCTTTGTATTTATCGGTCAGTTCCTGCACTCTGTTTTCCCCAAATATACGTTGACCAGTTTCGTATGCTTCCATAATGGCCTCATTTGGCTTCGTTTTAGAAACAGCCACTAGGGTTACATCTGAAGGAAGGTTAGCTTTTACTTTTAATAAATTCTCTGAAATCATTCGTCTATTTTATAAATGGTTAAGCCACTGCGCATTTTCGGTTCTATCCATGTAGATTTTGGTGGCATAATTGCGTTTTCATTAGCAACTGCTTTTAGTTGCTCCATGGTCACTGGATAAAGTAAGAATCCTACTTGATTAACACCGGAGTTTACAGAATGTTCAATGGCCAAAATGCCGTCTTCGCCACTTTGAAAAGAAATGTTTTCATCAGTCGTTAAATCGTGAATTCCTAAAATAGGAGATAAGATGTAACGGGTCAATATTTCAGCATCAATACTACTTACAGCATCGAGCTTTGTGTGCTTGTTGATTTTAAGACGCAGTCGGTACCAGCTCCTGTCAACAAACATATGAATGTCATGTAATTGCTCTGGTGGAGTAGGTCGTTGAAGCTCAGTTACTTCAAATTGTTCTTCTACTAAAGTGAGTAATTCTGATTTTGTATGTCCATTAAGTGATTTACAAAGTCGATTAAAAGGCATGATATTCAAACGTTCTTCATCGATAAAGAAACTTAAGAAAGCATTGTAGTTTTTTGTGCTGTCATAATCTCCTCGCCCCGCAATAGCATCATGTAAACGTACTGAAGAGGCAGACCTGTGATGTCCGTCGGCTATGTAACAGGTGTCTATTTCTGTATAAGCTTTTTGAATTCCTTTTACTTCTTCTTTGTTGGCAATCCACACTTCGTGAGTTGTTTCATCTGTTGTCGTGAATTCATATTCTGGACGTTTTTTTACGATTTCTGCCAAAATAAGGTCAAGTGCCTCACTTTTTTCATGACTCAACAATACTGGTTCAGCATTGAATCCGACAACGTCAAGGTAGTTGGTAAACATAGCTTCTCGTGAAGCTAATGTAGCTTCATGTTTCTTTATTTTATTGTCTTTGTATTCTTGAACACTAGCTCCACCAATAACTCCAAGATAAGAATGATTTGGCGTCGATTGCCTGTAAATATACAAAGCCTCCTCACTGTCTTGAATCAGAATTCCTCTTTCTTTGAACTCTTCATATTTATCTTTTACTTTCAAAAACCGTTCAACAGAATTGGGAGCGGTTCTTGTGTCGTCATTCTCAAAGAATTCAGGGTGAATGATGTGGATAAAAGAATAAGGATTAGACTCAAGCTTGGCCTCGAGAATAGTATGTTTATACGTGGCTACAGCTCGAGATGCTACTAAGTGCGCTTTGCTTCGAACAGGACGTATAGCTTTAAAAGCTTTGATTTTTGTCATAGTTTAAACATTTCTAAATTGCATATCTAGCAAGTTGAACAAAGATATAAATATGTTTCAAATGCTAAGGTATTATTCATTTTGCAGGATGATTTTATCGCTATTTTAATGGAAAAAGTATTCTTTTTATAATGGAGTGCTTGAAAATCTTATTTAAGCTGTAACTTTGCAGCATGAAGACAAAAACGCTGAAGAAAAACAAAGTGAATGTTGTCACTTTAGGATGTTCAAAGAATATTTTTGACTCAGAAGTGCTTATGGCACAATTGAAAGCCAATAAATTTGAAGTAGAACACGAAGCAAAACACGATGATTCTGAAATTGTCATTATCAATACATGTGGATTTATCGACAACGCAAAACAAGAATCAATTGATACGATTTTACGTTATGCACAAGCTAAAAAAGAAGGGCAAGTAGATAAAGTATACGTTACAGGATGTTTATCACAACGATATAAAGACGATTTAGAAAAAGAAATACCTGAAGTTGATGCTTATTTTGGGACACGTGAGTTACCACGTATGCTAAAAACATTAAAAGCAGATTATAAACATGAATTGGTTGGAGAGCGTTTACTGACAACTCCATCACATTATGCTTATTTTAAGATTGCAGAAGGATGTGATCGACCGTGTTCATTCTGTGCTATTCCCATTATGCGTGGTGGACATAAGTCTACTCCGATTGAAGATTTAGTAAAACAAGCTGAAGGCTTAGCAGCAAAAGGTGTGAAGGAATTGATGTTGATTGCACAAGACCTTACTTATTACGGTTTAGACTTGTACAAGAAGCGTGCATTGTCTGAGTTAATTGACCGTTTATCAGATGTTGAAGGCATCGAATGGATCAGATTACATTATGCATTCCCTACAGGATTCCCAATGGATGTGTTAGACGTAATGAAAAACAAAAGCAACGTTTGTAATTATCTAGACATGCCTTTGCAACATGGTTCGACACGTATGTTGAAAGCGATGAGACGTGGAACAACTCGTGAAAAAACAGAACAGTTGATTACTGATATTCGTAATAAAGTTCCAGAAATAGCTATTCGTACAACATTGATTGCAGGATACCCTGGAGAAACGGAAGCTGACTTCCAAGAAATGTATGACTGGGTTGAACGATCTAGATTCGAACGTTTAGGAATCTTTACTTATTCACATGAGGAAAATACGCATGCTTATAATTTCGAAGATGATGTTCCTGCGGCTTTAAAGCGCGAACGTGCTGATGCAATTATGGAATTACAATCAGGAATTAGTTATGATTTGAATCAACGCCACATTGGTCAAGTAAGAAAAGTTTTGTTCGATAGAGCAGAAGGTGATTACTTTATTGGTAGAACTGAATATGACTCTCCAGAAGTAGATAATGAAGTATTGATTAAAGCAGCTGATAATTATGTCCGTATCGGTGATTTTGCTCCGATTTTGATCACTTCAGCAGATCATTACGATTTGTACGGAAAGTTAGCAGATTAGATAAAAGAAAACGAGTGAATAAAAAAAAATGGACTATTTATTAGTCCATTTTTTTATTCCTTTATCTATATACTCAGAGACTAAATCTGTGACGTAAGCTTTGTTTTTGATATAAAAACTATCCACAACAGACTTTACAATCAATTTCCATTGTGCTGTTTTCTTCATTTCAGGTTTACTGATGAAACTACTGCTTACTTGTTCGTATAGAAAGTCAACAGACATACTGATTAGATATTTCTTCAAATCGAATTCGCCCTCGTAATTTTGAGGTACATGTTTCTCTAGCTTGTCTTCGAAAAAGCTAAACAGATTTTCTGGATTTAAAGCTGCTTTTAAGTTATATTCTATCTTAACTTTTGACAGCTCTATTTCTTGAGTTAACCGCTTTTCCTTTATTAATAATTCTTTATAGTGGTTTTTTTTACTCATCGTTCTTTGTCATTAGTCTGGTGAAGAAATTCAGTAAATAATCGGTGATATTCCTGTTGAATAGACGCATTAGTAAAAGTGTGACTAGTGGTATTGCTCCAACAATCACAAAGCCTAATGCAATTGATCCCAACAGCTCTCCTATAAAAAAAGCCAAGGCAAAGCCAAAAAAAGTAAAGCTCATTATTATTAATATGACTGTAAGTAGTCCATAGCTCGCTCCAGTAGCAACCTGAGCTGATTTTTTTGCACTTTTAACTTTAAATAATTCAAGATAAGAAGAGGCTAATTTTTTAACCTCTTCAATGCTTTTTTGGGTTGGATTGTCTTCCTTCATATTTCTTTGTGGTTGTCCTTAAGGTTTATTTTAATTAAGATTTTGCTTTAGCCTTCTTAAGTAGTTCTTCACCCTTGTCAGATATTGCGTCTTTTGCGTCCCCCAACTTATCTGCAATCTTTTCTCTTGTCTCTTTTCCACTTGCTGGCGCTAATAATAATGCTACTCCAGCTCCTACTACTGCACCTGCTAAAGCTGCAGCAATTATTTTTGATGTATCTCCCATTTTTTTGTTTTTTATTGATTTATAACAATATAACAGTTTAATAAGGTCCATCAAAATTATGAATCATAAAAAAACTAAAATAAAAAAGAGACCATCCTTGCGAATGATCTCTTTCTGTAAATTAAATGTTATCGTAAAATTACTTTCTGATAATCAATTTGTTTGTTTTAACAACTTCACCGTTTGCGTTACGTACAGTATAAATGTAAACACCATTATTTAAGTGGTTAACATTAACTTTTTCAGTACCGCTGATTGAAGTGTTTACAACTTCTTGTCCAGTAACAGAGTTAATCGTAACTGTTCCATTTTCTAAACCATCAACTTTGAAGTTAACAAAGTTCGTTGCTGGGTTAGGGTAAACTTTGATGTCTTTTGTATTGATAGTAAGTGACGTAGTTGCACCAATTGTAAAAGAACCGATGTTGTTAGCGAATGTAGCTTGCTCTTCTGTTTCTCCATTAGCTCCCCAGATATCTACAGCAACAATAATATTGTCACCAACATTAAAACCTGCTACGGTAAGGTCTAGTTCTATTCCACCTAGCATTGCAGGAGTAAATGTACCACCACTATTTAAAGATGTCGCAACCGGCAATGTTTGACCAGTAAGAGGTACAATGTTAACTTGGTCTTGTAATTGTCCAACCATTGAATACTGCTCTTGTGTAGTCGCATTGTACAAGTAGAGAACTATAGTATCATTTTCAATTAAATCATCTCCTAAGTTACTAACTTCAAAATCAAGGTTTTGATTAGTCGTTTGAGGAACAGTAGATGCATCAACAGGATCTGTTAATGTTAATGATAAGTCTAGAGAACGTTGTGCTGAAACTGCACCAGCAAATAAAGTTGCTAAGGTTAATAAGTAAATTTTTTTCATAGATTTTTATTTTTTAGTTCACCCAAATATAATAGAATATTTAGAATTGACTGTTTTTATGCTTGTTAAATATTTTATCGGTATTTATTCGTTATAGTCGGTTTTCAATTGGATAGGCATTTGGGTTTTATAACCTACAATCATCTACTTCTTTTAATTTGATTTGTTGAATGACCTCCAAGCTATAGTAGTTAAACTCTTGCGCAACCTTTCCGCGCAATTGATAAATACCTCGACCGCGAAATGGATAGGCTTTAACACTTGGTGGAAAATGAACAGTGTCAAAAACTTCTCCGTTGTAATCTTGAAAGGTGCCGAAATTCATAAGGTCTCCACGTTTTGTACGGGTGGTTTTGATGGCTACTAAATAACCGTATACTGTGATGTGTTGGCCTGTGTGTTTTTCTAAGTCATTGACTGATATGTAGTTTTTAATTGGCGAGGATAATAACTCGAATGGATTATTCAAAGGAAAGCCTAGTAAGTCGAGCTCTTCAAAGGATTGCTCTAATTCATCTACTTGTAGCTGAGGTAACTTATATTGTTTCGTTTCCTGTTGAAATAAAACTTCTTGATGCTTTATAACTTTTGATTTTTTATAAAACAGATGTGCTTGCCATTTCAAAGCTTGTTTGTCATGTGAAATTTCACGAAATGCGTTAATGCGAATCAATAAAAGCAAATTCTCTAGGGTGGGATGTAGCATTCTTAGGTACTGATCCAAAGAGTTGAATTTACCATTTTCTTTTCTATAATTGAGTAAACGAACGATTTCTTTGTTGTCAATTCCCATAATAAGTTGAAAGCCTAAATAAATTGTCTTTCCTTTGATGATTGTTTCCCACTTGCTGTTTTGAATACACGGAGGTTCAATTTTAGCACCTAATCTTCGTGCTTCATGAATGTAAAATTCGGTGGTGTAATAACCGCCAAAATTATTGATTGTAGCAACCATATACTCTAAAGGGAAATAGGCTTTTAAATACAAACTTTGGAAACTTTCTACAGCATAAGATGCAGAATGTCCCTTGGAGAATGCATAGCCAGCAAAGCTTTCGATTTGTTTCCATATGGTTTGAGTGAGTTCGTCTGCATATCCCTTTTCTTTACAGTTAGAAAAGAATTGCTCTTGAATGGCATCGAATTCTCCTCGCGAACGGTATTTCCCCGACATTCCTCTACGTAAGATGTCTGCTTCATCTAAACTTAATCCTGCAAAATGATGGGCCACTTTGATTACGTCTTCTTGGTAAACCATAATTCCATAGGTTTCTGGCATTATGGATAGCAATAGTGGATGTCCAAGCTTTCTGCGTTCTTGATCTTTGTGACGCAAAATATACTCTTTCATCATTCCTGAACTGGAAACTCCCGGACGAATAATAGAACTCGCAGCAACCAAGTCTAAATAAGTTGTTGTGTTGAGTTTTTTCATTAACATACGCATTGCTGGAGATTCAACATAAAAACAACCCATGGCTTCTCCGTTTTGTAACAAGGATTGAATTTTCTTGTCTTTTTTGAAGAAGGTGATGTCGTGAATGTCGTGGATTGCTTTTTCGGGTTGATTATATGCAATAATATCTAAGCTTTCGCGAATTTTACTCAATCCACGCTGACTCAAAATATCGAATTTATATAAACCTACATCTTCAGCTTCAAGCATAGAGAATTGAACGGTTGGAAATCCTTTTGGCGGAAGAAAGGTCGCACTCAACCAAGAAGTTGGCTTTTCACTGATGATGACTCCTCCTGCATGTATGCTCAAATGGGAGGGAAGTCCTTCGATGTACTTTCCATATTTTAAAACCAGCTGACTCATGTGGTCTAACTCATGAAGTTGATATTTGCCCTTGGCTAATTTGTCAATTTCTGTTTTTGGAAGTCCCAATACTTTCCCTAATTCACGAATACAGCTTCTAAATTTATAAGTGTTATAGGTGCAAATCAGTGCGGTGTTAGGAAAACGATTGAAAATGTACCGCAAAACATCGTCGCGTTCTCTCCATGAAAAATCAATGTCAAAATCGGGCGGGTTTTTTCGGTAAAGATTGATAAAACGTTCAAAATAAAGGTCTAACTCTAAAGGGTCAACATCTGTTATTCCCAATAAATAAGCGACGATACTGTTGGCACCACTGCCTCGGCCAACATGGAAGTATCCTTGTGATTTAGCATAATGAATAATGTCCCAAGTGACTAAAAAGTAAGCCATATATCCTTTTTGTTCAATGACTTCAATTTCTCTTTCTATGCGGTCAGTAATTGCTTTGGCGGTATCATTTTTGGTTGAAAAATCGGCCCAAGGATAACGTTTGCTACGTCCTTTCAAACAAAGCGATTGAATTAATGCTTTATCTTCCTCCATTGTTCCCGTATATGTGCGAATGTTTTGTGGCTCCGCATCATCGTTAAACCCAAAATGAATTTGACATTGAGATAATAACTCAAATGTTTGATTCAAGATGAAATTGGCTTTAGAAAACAATGCTTGGAGTTCTTTATAGGAATAGAATTGTTCTGTACTTGGAGCTTGTTCTTTTTCTGAAAGCTGTGAAAGTAAAATGTTTTTATCAATAGAACGCAATAAACGGTGGGTGTTGAATTCTCTCTTCGTTTGGAAGGTCATGAGTTGAATTGCCAACCATTTTTCCTTCGGAACATCTTTAATGAAGGGAAGCTTGTTGAGTTCATGAGCTTGAATACCTATGAATTCATTGTCGCGTAAGGTCTTTGGTTTGTTCTTCAAAGGATAGATGATTTTGCAATTGGCTAAATAAGGCGCAGCTTTTGGAAAGTTTAAACTTTCATGTAAGTGTTGGGTCAGGAAAGCATTGAGTTCATGAAAACCCCTGTTGTTTTCGGCAATGATGAGGTAACAGTGTTTAACTCCATTGCGAATGTCTACTCCTGCAACGATTGGGAACGCGATTGATTGCGCATATTTTAGACTGCTCAATATTGCTGTTGTGGAATTGATGTCGCTTACCGCCAAACTTGGGAATCCACAGTCCTTTGCCCACTGAATGGTTTTTTCAGGAGATTTCATGCCGTAGCCGATGCTGTATTTTGTGTGGATGAACATTTTCTTACTTTTATTTTAAATGTTTTTATACTTTTTGTGTGTCGAAGGCAACACTTCAAAGGTACCGAAAGCACTATTTTACTTGTTCCAGCTTGACCTAGCGTACATTACACTTTGTTTTCCAAAACGATTCCGAATTTTATCCATGGCTTGATATAAGTTAGAGTATTTACTGTCGTCTGTAAACAGGCTAATTTGTTGTCCACCTTGCACCAAATGACTCAAACGTACGCCGACCAATCGAATCATTACACGGCGTTGATACAATTGATCAAATAGTGCTACGATTAACGGAATAATCTCATGATCTGCTGCTGTGTAATGAATTTTACGTTGCAAAGTTTTGGTTTGAAAATCAGAATAACGAATTTTCACAGTAACACAAGCGGTTACTTTATTCCTTGTCCGTAATTTGTACGTTAGCTTTTCTCCCATAGCACATAAAAGAGCGCGCATTTGATGAACATCGATACTGTCTTGTTCGAAAGTGTGTTCAGCGGATATTGATTTCTTTTCATTGTATTGAATAACCGGAGAATGATCGATTCCATATGCTTTTTTCCAAATGGAACGGCCCATTTTTCCAAAAACCTGCTCTAATAATTCGACAGGCATCTCTTGGAGCGTTTGAATTTTCTTTACACCTAATCCACAAAAAGTTTGGTAGGTTTTTAATCCCACCGAAGGAATTTTACGAATGGATAAAGGCGCGAGAAAATGGCGCTCTGTACCGTAATCAACATTAATGGCGTTATTCGGTTTGGCTTCTCCTGTGGCAATTTTAGAAACTGTTTTGTTTTCCGACAAGCCAAAAGAAATCGGCAAGCCCGATTCTCGAATGATGCGTTCTCGCAATTCTTTTGCGTATTGTAAACATCCGAAAAACTTATCCATTCCTGAGAGGTCAATATAGAACTCATCAATAGAACTCTTTTCATAAACAGGAGCGGCTTCCTTAACAATGTCTGTAATCATTCGAGAATATTTACTGTAGGTTTCCGAATTTCCAGAAATTACAATGGCCTCTGGACAACGCCTTATGGCGAGTTTCATGGGCATCGCAGAATGAATTCCAAATTGACGGGCTTCGTAACTACACGACGCGACCACTCCTCGGTCTGATGTTCCTCCGATTAAAATAGGTTTGCCTATCAAACGACTGTCAGCAAGTCTTTCGCAAGAGACAAAAAATGTGTCCAAATCCATGTGGACAATTGCACGGTGTTGTTGTTGCATTGTTTTTCAGTTTTACTGTGTTTGAATTATAAAGCCCAATATCTGCGTTGCACTTTATTTTGAAAGCAGTCATTGACAAAAGTCAACTCCTTGGATTTCAAAAAAAAAAGTGCGCCTTGCTATTGAACTTTATAATTCAAACACTTCAATTATTCTTAAATAAATCAATAAAACTGCATATCGTTTTGAGGAATAGAAACTTGTATTTTTACCAAGAAACTACAGGCACAAATGTAGTAAATGTTTATATAATAATCTTTATTTTGGTTAAAATATAATCAATATATATTCTTGAAGAAAAGATTTAAGTTTAAACTAACTGTAGGTTAACCGCAGAGGACGCAAAGCTTTTGCAAAGGATGCAGAGATTGAGGGTAAGGAATTTGAATATCCACAGAATAAACTCCACAACCTTTGTTTTTTTTAAACTCCGCTATCTCCGTGAACCTCTGCGATAAAAACCTCCGCGTCCTTTGCGGTAAAAAAAACACGCTCTTTGCGGTTAAATTCACCCTAAATAACCACCCTAGTAGAATACTTCAACTCTTCCAACACAATCTGAGATTCAATATCACTAATATTCGAAATCGAAGCTACGTCATTCACTAAAAAGTCACGGTATTCCTTAATGTTTGAAAACCTAGCCTTGGCCAAAAAGTCATAAGAACCAGAAATATGGTAAAATTCAGTGATAGACTCTAACGATTCCATTTGTTCAATAAACTCTGTTCGTTTGGAAGCGTGGTGGTCTTTTACGGTGAGGTTGAGGAAAACAACAATCGATTTCCCCAGTAGATCCGCATCCAACAAGGCAACATATTCTTTTATATATCCCGCTTTTTCCAGTTTTTTTATCCTTTCATAGATCGGAGTAGTAGTTAATGACAGTTCAGAAGCCATTTCTTTAGCTGTCTTTAAGCAATCCGTTTGGAGAATTTCAAGGATTCTTCGATCAATTTTATCCATGTTTAGAGATTTTGACTTCAAATATACCATTTAACAGTATAATCTACTAACTTTTATCTATTAGTATTTTATATCACTTTTTTGACTCAAATTTGCAGCGATTTAATCTTTTAATAAGGTGAGATTTTTTTAACCAATTTTTTTCTGAAATAAAAAATGAAAAACAAATATCAAGATTTAATAGAACAAACATTTGACTTCCCTCAAGAGGAGTTTAGTGTTGAAAATGGTGATCTTTCTTTCAGGGGAGTTGATATGAGTGCTTTGATTAAAAAGTATGGAACACCATTTCGTTTTACCTATCTTCCTGTAATTGGAAAACAAATTGAACGTTGTCGTCATTGGTTTCATACGAGTATGAAGAAGCAAGATTACAAAGGAAAATATGAATACTGTTACTGTACGAAAAGTTCACATTTTAATTTCGTGTTGGAAGAGTGTACAAAACACAATACGAATATCGAAACGAGTTCTGCTTTTGATATTGATATATTGATTGCTTTGCACAAGAAGGGGAAGTTAGATAAAGATACTTATGTGCTTTGTAATGGATACAAAACAGAGGTGTACATCAAGAAAATTAAAGAGCTGTTAGAGCTTGGATTTACTCGTGTTATTCCTGTGATTGATAACTTCAAAGAATTTGATATTCTAGACGAGCAAATTGATCAAGAGTTAGAAATCGGGATCCGTATTGCTTCAGAGGAAGACCCTAAATTTGAATTCTATACATCTCGTCTTGGAATTGGATACAAGGATGTGGTTTCATTTTATAATTGGAAGCTAAAAGACCATAAGAAGTTTAAACTTTCTATGTTGCACTTCTTTGTAAATACAGGGATTCGAGATAACGCTTACTATTGGAACGAGTTGCATAAATTCTTAAGTGTTTATGAAAATTTAATTAAGAACGATGCTGATATCAAGTACCTAAACGTAGGAGGAGGATTCCCTGTGAAAAATTCCCTGGCTTTTGAATTTGATTATGAATACTTGGTTGATGAAATCGTTGGGCAAATCAAACTATCTGCAGACCACGTAGATGCAATTCATCCAGATATATTCACAGAGTTTGGCTCTTTCACCGTAGCAGAAGCAGGAGGAATGGTGTATACTATTCTCGACCAAAAGAAACAGAACGATAGAGAGAAATGGAACATGATTAATAGCTCTTTCATGACAACTCTTCCTGATTCATGGGCAATTAACAAGCGTTTTATTATGCTCCCAATTAATCGTTGGGAAGAAAAGTACGAACGTGTTTTTCTAGGTGGATTAACATGCGATAGCGATGATTATTATAACTCAGAACAACATGTCAACGCTATTTATTTGCCTGTATATAATAAGAAAGAGCCAATGCATGTTGGATTTTTTAACTGTGGAGCATATCAAGAATCAATTTCAGGATATGGAGGAATAAAACACTGTTTGATTCCAAGTCCAAAACACATTTTATTGAGTCATGATGAAAACGGAGAGCTAGTAGATGAACTATTTGCTCCACAGCAAACAAGTGAAGAAATGCTTAAAATTTTAGGATACTAATGAGAACATTTGCAGGAATTCCCGAAGAATTAGGGAAATTAGAAAACGCAGCGGTAGTGATTATCCCTGTACCTTACGACGGAACTTCGACCTACGGGAAAGGTGCCGACAAAGGATTTGAAGCTTTAATGGACGCTTCAGAAAATATGGAATTGTACGACATTGAAACGGACTCTGAAGTTTATGAAAAAGGAATTTTCGTTGCTCCAGCAGTTACAGAGGACAAATCACCAGAATTAATGTGCGACGCAGTAGAAAAAACTACTGATGAGTATTTAGAGACGGGGAAATTTGTAAGTCTTTTTGGAGGTGAACATTCGATTTCAATTGGAGCGATTCGTTCATTCAAAAAGAAATACGAGAATCTTTCTGTTTTACAGTTGGATGCACATTCAGATTTGCGTCCAGAATTCCATGGGTCTGCGTGTAATCATGCCTGTGCAATGCATGCAGCTTCAAAAAACACGAATTTAGTTCAAGTTGGAATTCGCAGCATGGATTCAGTAGAATTACCATTCGTAAATGAGGATAATTTCTTCGATATGTACCGCATTAATTCAACTTCAAACTGGATGGATGAGGTACTTGACCAATTGGGAGAAGAAGTCTACTTGACGATTGACTTGGATGTTTTTGATCCCTCGATTATGCCATCCACAGGTACACCAGAACCAGGAGGGTTGTACTGGTACGATGTGATTACATTGGTGAGAAGAGTTATTGAAGAGAAAACCTTAGTTGGTTTTGATATTGTTGAGTTAGCTCCGGTAGAAGGAGTTCCAGCGCCAGATTTCATGGCAGCAAAATTAGTATATAAAATATTATCTTATAAATTTAATTCATAATGGGAAAAGTTAGAGCGTTTATTGAGTACAATTACAGACATTTTAACGCTGCATCACTTGTAGATGCTGCGAAAGGTTACGAAAAACACCTGAACGAAGGAAAGAAAATGTTGGTTTCTCTTGCTGGTGCGATGAGTACAGCAGAATTAGGGATTTCGTTAGCAGAAATGATTCGTCAAGATAAAATTCACATGATTTCCACTACAGGTGCAAACTTGGAGGAAGATTTAATGAATTTGGTAGCACACAATAGTTACAAGCGTGTACCACATTACCGTGATTTAACACCGAAGGATGAGTGGGCACTATTGGAGAAAGGATTGAACCGTGTAACGGATACGTGTATTCCTGAAGAAGAAGCGTTCCGTCGTTTGCAAGATCATGTCTTCAAAGTATGGAAAGATGCAGAAGATAAAGGAGAACGTATGTTCCCTCATGAATTTTTATATAAAATGGTGAATTCTGGAGTTTTAGAGCAGTATTATGAAATTGACCCTAAAAACTCTTGGATGATTGCAGCAGCAGAGAGAAACCTGCCTATGGTTGTTCCGGGTTGGGAAGATTCAACCTTAGGAAACATTTTCGCTTCTTACTGTATTAAAGGAGAGTTGAAAGCTTCTACGATGAAATCAGGAATTGAGTACATGATGTGGTTAGCAGATTATTACACGAACAACGCTGGAGAGGAAGGAATTGGTTTCTTCCAAATCGGTGGAGGAATCGCAGGAGATTTCCCAATTTGTGTTGTTCCAATGTTAGCGCAAGATTTAGAACGTGAAGACACACCATTCTGGAGTTATTTCTGTCAGATTTCAGATTCTACAACAAGTTTTGGTTCGTATTCTGGAGCAGTTCCAAACGAAAAAATCACTTGGGGGAAATTGAGCATCGATACTCCGAAATTTATTATTGAATCGGATGCAACGATCGTGGCGCCATTGGTGTTTGCATATTTGTTGGATCAGTAGGAAAGAGGATTTATATTTTTAGGATAGCGTGGGACTTAGGTTCTGCGCTATTTTTTTTTGGGAGTGACGGAACGCGGATGACACGGATCTTCGAACGCTGATTTTTGCTGTTTTTTTTAAATTCGCTATAATCCGCGCTGCTTGCATCCGCGTCATCCGCGTTCCAATACAGCGCATGGGTAATTATTATTATCAACTAATCCCAATCCCAACTTTAAACCGTAATTTTGCACCATGAAATTTGAAGATTATAAAATAGCGAAAGTAATAAAGACTGAAATCAAGAATTTGGGTTGGTCTAGACCTACGGATATTCAGTTTAAAGCAATTCAACCGATTCTCAATGGAGAGGATGTATTGGCAATTGCACAAACGGGAACAGGGAAGACAGCGAGTTTTGTAATTCCTATTTTAAATCAAATTTATAATCAGCTGGAGAAAAAAAAGGAGCATTATGTTCGTGCCTTGGTTATGGTGCCAACACGAGAGTTGGCTGAACAAGTTGAACAAGTTTTTATTGAAGTTGGGAAAGGAGTTGATGTCCGTACACGCTCCTTAATGGGAGGTGTTTCGCAAGATGATCAAATAGAAGACCTTGACAATGGGGTGGATGTAGTGATTTCTACTCCTGGAAGAATGTTTGATTTAATTTCTCAAGGAGTTTTAAAGGTTGACCGCTTGCAAACGCTTGTTCTCGATGAGGCAGATCATATGCTGGACTTAGGTTTTATTAAAGACATCGAGGACTTGATGCGTCATATTCCTCAAAAACGTCAAACTTTGTTCTTTTCGGCAACGATTGATAAGAAAATTAAGAAAATTGCCTATAACTTGGTACGAAATGCCATTCGTATTCAAATCTCTCCGAAAGATCCTGTGGCTAAGAATATTTCACACGCAGTGACTTTTGTAGAAATGGATGATAAACGTTTCTTTTTAGAAAACATAGTCAAAGAAAATGAAGACTTGAAAATCATGGTGTTTGTCCGTACGAAAGTCCGTGCAGAGCGTGTTGTGAAAGCATTAGAACGTGTGAATATTGAAGCGGTAACCATTCATGGAGATGTGGAGCAGAAAGATCGGTTTGAAGTACTCAATAAATTTAAGAACGATGAAGTTTCTATTCTGGTTGCAACTGATGTAGCAGCACGTGGTATTGATATTCCAGGGGTTGGTGCTGTGATTAATTATGATTTGCCAGAAGATCCAGAAAATTATGTTCACCGTGTGGGTAGAACAGGACGCGGTAAGGAGAAAGGAGTAGCTATTTCTTTTTGCAGTGAAAACGAAAAGGTACTGTTGGCTGCAATCGAAGCGTATAACGGAAATCCAATTGCTGTTTATGACCTTTCAAAACAAGATTATAGTGCCATTATCGATGAATCAGAAGATGGAACAGATAATTGGAGAAAACTTATTGAAGAAGAGGAGAAAAGAACAGGAAAAACGAATGAATGGTAAGGTCAATTGAAAATTAATCAATTACGAATTACGAATTATTTGCCAATTCGTAATTCGTAATTCGTAATTTGATCATTCGTAATTTGATCATTCGTAATTAAATTTATCCCTCACAACTCACACACTGAACAAGGTTCTGAACTACGAATTCTTTTCCAACACTTTGACTCCTTTGATAATAAAGCGTTTTCACACCTAGTTTCCAAGATTCAATAATTAAAGCATTGATGTCTTTTACCGGTAGGTTAGAGGGAATGTTTAAATTTAAACTTTGTGATTGATCAATAAACTTTTGTCGAATCGAGGCCTGTTGAATGATTTCCAATTGACTGATTTCTTTAAAAGTTTTGAAGACCGCTTTTTCCTCTTCTGTTAACTCCTCCATGTGTTGAACACTTCCTTGATTCAACATGATACTTCTCCATGTTTCTTCATTGTCAAGTCCTTTGTCCTCCAGTAATTGCCTGAGGTATTTATTCTTTCGGACAAAATTTCCTTTGGCCAATCCAGCTTTATAATAGTTACTACTAAAAGGCTCGATTCCTGGTGAGGTTTGTCCTAATATTGCTGAAGATGAGGTGGTTGGAGCTATAGCTAAAAGTGTTGTGTTTCGCATTCCATATTCCTTGAGTAGTTCTGGCTCTCCATAAATGTTTGCCAATTCTCTAGAAGCTGATTCAGCCTGATCCTTGATGTTCGCAAAAATGATACTGGTCAATTGCTTGGCTTGCATTCCTTCAAATGGAATCATGTTTTTTTGAAGGTAAGAATGCCATCCCATAACTCCTAAACCAAGTGCACGGTGACGTTTTGCAAAGTTGTTGGCCGATTTTAAATAGTAGTTGTCCTCCGTTTTTGCAATGAACTCTTGAAGAACAGCATCTAAAAAATAAATAGCCAATTGTACCGCATTGGTGTCTTTCCATTCATCGTATAGTTCCAGGTTCATTGAAGATAGACAACAAATAAATGATTCGTCAAAGTTTGAAGGCAACATGATTTCAGAGCATAAATTACTGGCATTAATGCTCATACTTTTATCCTTGTAAACTTGAGGTTTGTTCTTGTTTACGTTGTCGGTGAAGAACAAATAAGGCAATCCTTTTTGCTGACGAGATTCTAGTACTTTGGCCCAAATCTCACGTTTTTCCATGTCGCCTTCAATCATTTCATGCATCCAATAATCTGGTACGCAAACTCCTGAGAAAAGGTTTTGCAAGGGACTTCCGATGTCCTTTATTTTAAGAAATTCTTTAATGTCCGGATGGTCAATATCAAGGTATGCTGCAAAAGCACCACGACGGACTCCACCTTGAGAAATTGTGTCCATAGCGGTGTCAAACAGCTTCATGAAAGAAACGGCACCACTACTTTGTCCATTGTCGGTAACTGCACTTCCACGACCTCTTAATTCACCGAAATAACCAGAAGTTCCACCACCAATTTTGGTTTGCATGATGACTTCACCCAATTTGTGGGTAATTCCTTCAATATAATCGGGGACGTGAACGTTGAAGCATGAGATTGGAAGTCCTCGTTCTGTTCCCATGTTGGCCCAAATTGGAGAACTTAAACTCATCCATCCTTTTTCAATCAATTCGATGAAAGGTTCTTTCAATTCTGGTTTGTATAATCTTTTACTTGCAGCATTGGCTACACGTTCGATAGCTCCTTTAACGGTTTCTCCTTTTAATAAATAACCTCGGTTGAGAATTTGCTCACTTTCATCATTGAGCCACCATAATTTTTCCATTTCTTTTGTTTAGGGTTGTTATGTATTCTGTAATAGACTGCTAAATAATCATGTGTTGATTCTTTAGAACAAGTCTGCTGCACTTATACTTTTATCGTGTTTTGTATATTCTGTTGGACGTTTAGCAAAGAAGTCATCCAATGAATTCGCGAAGATTTCTTCTTCAAACCACGCCATAGGTTGATATTGTTCTGTTGAAATATGATAGATTTTACTCAATCCTATTTCTTCTAAACTTTCATCAACTCTAAATTTCATAAAGTGCAGTAAGTTTTCTTTACTGATGGTTTCGACCTCTCCATCTTCAAAAATCCAATCCAATATTTCAGATTCCACGCTGATAGAATGCTCCACAATGCGTTTGATTTCCTCTTTCGATTCTGCGTCGAAGAACTCTGGGTATTCTTCTTTGATCTTGTTGACTATGAAAACTCCTGCACTGGCATGAACTTGCTCGTCAATTGATGTCCATGAAATGATGTTGCTTACATTTTTCATCAGTCCTTTGAATCGAGTGAAAGACAAAACAATAGCGAATTGACTAAACAAAGACACGTTTTCAATCAGAATAGAAAATAAAATCAGTGAAAAAACATACTTTTTGTTGTCATCAGATTTTGTGTGTTGAAGTGCCTCTTCTAAATAGTCTAACCTTTTTTTGATTGCAGGAACTTCAATGATGTGCTCAAAATCATCATCGTAGCCAAGTACAGACAGTAGTCGTGAATAAGCTTCAGAGTGACGGAATTCACATTCGGCAAATGTACTCCCAAGACCATTGAACTCAGGCTTTGGTATGTGGTTGTATAGATTCCCCCAAAAAGATTTTACGGCCACTTCAATCTGTGCAATGGCGAGTAAACTCTTTTTAATGGCTTGTTTTTCCTTTTCATTGAGAAGTGAATGAAAGTCTTGTGTGTCTGCCGTGAAATCAACTTCAGAATGTACCCAAAATGTTCTGTTGATGTTGTCTATGAAATCCAAAACTTCTGGATATTCAAATGGCTTGTAATTGATGCGTTTGTCGAAAATGCCCATTGTAAATAGTTTTTAAATAAGTTAAACAATGGCATAAAAAAAGAGGAGGAAAGCAGGTGTAAAACACTTACTTCAGAACCTTGTTTTTTATGCGAAAACAAAATTCATTTTGTTAAGATATGGGTGACCTGGCTTATGGTTTTATTGACCAATTACAGTTGCGCAACAGCTCATGAATTGAACATGATTCCCCCATTTTTTCATCCGATATTCATCGGTTTGACATTGTCAATATGTCCTAACAAATGGATTTTTGTCAAAGATAGATGAAGAATTCCAAGATTCAACTTTCAATAAAACTTTAGTTATAAACAAAATTTGTTGATAAGCCTTGAACTTGAAGCTGACATTGATTTGTCTGAAGAATTATTTAGCTCTGGAAAACTTTTTTACCTGCTTGCAAAATGAGATTTTATAAATTTGATAACCAACAATTCTTTTTATACAGGATATTAGTGTAATTTGGTTTTGTAAAACGATTTTAATCAAACAACTTATGAGAAAAAACAAACTACTATTGTCTTGCTTTTTACTTTTGTGTTCAATCTCAATAGGACAAGAAGAAAAGAGCGTTGCTGAGGATGATTTGAGTTGGAATGAAACAAAATTCAGTAGAATGTTGGGTGTAAATGAGGAGCCTATTCCTATGAAAGAGAATCAAACTTCTGTAACCAATCGAGGATTTGTACTTCAAGCCCTTGGTCCAAACTATTACTCTTCGGCTGGATTTTTTATTGAACAAACGCTCAACGAGACAATGGCTATCCAATACGATTTAAGAATTCAAATTCAAACGATAGATTCAGATGCATTTTCAATAGGTCCTGGCTTGAAACAATCTCTTGTATTTGGAGAGGATAGATTTCGAATTTCAGTTGGACTTTCTCAAGGTATTGTTTTCAACGCAAGCAGGTGGAACGGAGGTTATGTAGATTATAATAATGAATTCTATACTCTTGAGTCGTGGAAAGAAGCACCGAAAAGCGTTTTTCTTTTTGGTTTGCATGTAGGACCTGAGTTTGAATTGGGACGTGACTTCTTTTACATCACACCAGAGTTAATTCTGAATCAAATTAACGAGCGGAAGTATACTAAAAGCAAACCAGATCAATTGAGTACAGTCAGTAGTTTTAGCCTGACAATAGGTTTAGGTTTGAAGTTTAGATTGAGGAATAAATAATACCAAAAAAAAAGCCCCGATTCTACAATCAGGGCTTTTATTTTCTTTTAGGAAACTTACTTATTCAACAATTTCCATTTCTTCAATTAAGTTGTGTGCTTCTCCATATTTTTCTATAATGAATAAAACATAGCGAATATCACAAGAAATTGTACGTTGGATGTCTTTTTCAAAGAAGATGTCTCCTGACATTGCTTCCCAGTTTCCATCAAATGCAGTACCGATAAGGTGACCATCTGCGTTAATCACTGGAGAACCAGAGTTACCTCCCGTAATATCATTGTTACTGATAAAGTTCACCACCATTTCGCCTTTTTCATTTGCATAACGACCAAAATCTTTGTTCTTGAACAATTCTTTTAGTTTTTCTGGTACATGGAACTCTGGGTTGTTTGGATCCTCTTTTTTCAACCCTTCTTCTAAAGTGGTATAAATGTCATATTTAACACCTTCTTTTGGAGAATATGGAAGAATAGAACCATAAGTTAAACGCAATGTACTGTTGGCATTAGGATAGAATGTTTTGTCTTTATCCATTTCTCTATATCCTTTTACAAACAATCTGTTGGCACGTTGAATATCATTCATCGCTTGAATATATTCTTCTTCTTCAGTTACTTTTCCATAGGCTTCATCAATCGCAACAATCAATTGGTAAAGTGGATCTTTTTCTAGTTGCTTCAGTGGGAAACCTTTTGATTTCTCATCGTATTTCTGAACTAATGCATCAAATTTCATGAACTTTTCGTGAGAAGAAAAAATTGATTTCTTTCTTGCTTTTTGAACCAACTTACTCAATTGTCCTTTGTCACCGGCTTCTTTAACTAAACTTGGTAACATTTCAGCTGGAATGTCATTATAGTACATTTTTAATACAGCTTCAAGGGTTTCAAACTCAATGTCCATGTTTGCTGCTTCAAAAAACTCAAACATACGCTCTTTAAAGTTGTTGTATGCCAACATTCCCATTCCTTGCTCTTCATATTGTTCAATAAAAGAGAAGCGGAACACATTGAGGTTGAGGTCTACAGAGTAAATAAATTCACTTTGATAAACATCAAGATAAACACTTTTGTCAGTCAACTTGTAGGTCTTTTCAATAGTACTCATCACATCAGCATATTCTGGATTTTCTTCAGCGAAAGCGTTGAATCGAGCTTCTAAAGCACGTTTTTTATCGGCTACCTTGTTGTTTTTTAATTGTTCAGATTGACCAATGAAATATTTCCAGTAATTGGCAACTTGCGCATGTTTTGAAGCGTATTTTAGACGAATCGTTGTGCTTTCATTCATGTATTTTTTCATGATGTCTAGCTTCACCTTACGGATTTCAACACGTTTTGGTTGTTCAAGATTAACTGCTTGTTCAACACCAAAAGAGGAAAGGTAGCGGTCTGTAGAACCTGGGAAACCAAATACCATTGCAAAGTCACCTTCTTTATATCCTTTGATAGAAACAGGAAGTGAATGCTTTGGTGTAAATGGTTTGTTGTCTGCGCTGTACGGTGCAGGTGCGTTGTCTGCTCCAGCATAAATTCTAAACAAGGCAAAGTCCCCAGTGTGACGTGGATAAATCCAGTTGTCAGAGTCATGTCCAAATTTTCCTATTGATTCCGGTGGAGTCCCAGCTAAACGAACATCTTGGTATGTTTCAGTAATGAATAAGTAAAATTCGTTTCCTTCAAAGAAATCACGAACAAAAGCTTTGTTTTTTGAATCACCAAGTGCTTCAGAAGTCAACTGATCAGAGATTTCTTTAATTTTCATTGCGCGCTCCTCTTCAGTCATGTCGTCTGTTAGGTTCTTCGTAATTTGCTCAGTTACATCTGCAATGGAAACAACAAAGGTTGCTGTTAGTCCAGGGATGGCGATTTCCTCTGCGTGTGATTTTGCCCAAAAACCATCGTCTAAATGGTTGTTCTCGGCAGTTGATGCTTCAGCAATAGCGTCATAACCACAGTGATGGTTAGTCAACAAAAGTCCTTTCTTAGAAATCACTTCAGCTGTACAGAAACCTCCAAAAGATACAATTGCGTCTTTAAGAGAAGAGTTGTTAATACTGTAAATTTCCTCTTGGGTTAAGTTCAACCCATGTTTTTTCATGTCTTCATAATTTCTACCCAATAAAAAAGGTAGCCACATTCCTTCGTCTGCTCTAGAGAAGCCAGAGAAAAGAACGGTGAACAAAAATAAAAATGCAACGGTCTGTTTTTTCATACTTTATGTTTAACGTTAATTTTAAATTATGGTTTGATCATCATTTTTAATGATAATTGAGCACAAAAGTAGTAATAACTCATCAATATATAAGAGAAATATACACTACTGTCAAATTTTAAGTCAATTAGGTCACATATTGACAGTAAAAAGAGTAGCGCTTTCACCGTATTTTAAAAATGGTTAAAAAAAAATGAATAACAACTTGACTTTAGGTTGTGTTTAATAAATGATAATTCTATATTTGCCAGCTATTAAATAACAAACGACACTTTAACTATGCGTAATAAAGGATTTTTTTGGTTTTTTACCATCTTACTTTTGGTAGTAAGTTTATATCAAATTTCATTTTCTTTCATCGGAAGCGGTATTGAAAAAGAAGCTGATCAGCTGGCTATTGAAAAAGTAGAAGAGTTGAAAGCAAATACTGTAGAAGGAGATTCTGCAAAGCTTCCTAACGGAACTTATGTGAACTTCGATACTGATAGAGAAGCTTACGATTTAGCAAAAGCTGCTTTTATCAATGAACTTTTAAAAGAAAAAAATGACGAAGTTGTTTTCTTAGGAAATACTTACAACGAAGTAAAAGACAAAAGTGTTTCTTTAGGGCTTGACCTTGAAGGAGGAATGTCTGTAACACTTGAGTTGTCTATGTCTGACTTAGTGAAAAACGCAGCGTTAAATCCTAGAGATTTACATTTCTTAAAGCCTTATGAAAGCGCATTAGAAGAATACAATTCGCTTGGTGGAGATTTTATCGACTTGTTTGTGGCGAAACACCAAGAGATGTTTCCTGAAAGATTGTTGATCCGTGAGTTTTCAACTGACGAGGTAGTATCTAAAATTTCAAACAAAGCAACTGACGAAGAAACGAAAGCTTACTTGAAAGGACTTTCAGAAGGAGCATTGGATGGTGTTGAAACGATTATGGAAAATCGTATTAACCAATTCGGTGTTGCGCAACCAAACATTACAAAAGACAATAACGCGAATCGTTTATACATTGAGCTACCTGGTGTAAAAGATCAAGCAACTGTTAGACAGCGTTTACAAAGTACTGCAAACCTTGAATTCTACCTTGCATACAAAGGTTTTGAATTAGGAGGGCTGTTTAATGAATTATTGGTAGAACGTTCTGATGAAGTAAGCGATTCTGAATTTGATGATTTGTTTAAGGATGAGTCTGATTCAACTGATACAGCAGAAGTAACAGAAACTGAAGCGGCTGATTCAACAACGATGTCTTTAGAAGACGAACTAACGATGAAAGATGAAGAAGCTACTGATACAACAGTAAAACTCTCTTCATTTGGACGTATGTTCCAAGTTGCTTTAGACGAAGAAGGACGTTTTATGGATAGTCCACTTCTTGGATATGCCAAGGCAAATGATACTGCAAAAGTAAATACAATCTTAAATGAGAAGACTGAAGAGATGATGATGGAAAACATCAGATTCCTTTGGGGAGCTAAAAATGAGAATGTTGGAATAAAAGATACTTTGTACTATGCTTTATACGCAATGAAAATCCCTGAGGATTTAAAAGCAAGAGTAGGAGGTACTGATATTGAAAATGCTCGTTTGTCGATTGATCCAGATCAATCAGGACGTGGAGTAAGTATTGAAATGAGTGATCGTGGTGCTGAAGAGTGGGCGAAAATGACCTCAGAAAACGTGGGTAACTTTATTGCAATTACAATGGACAATAAAGTATATAGCGCTCCAGTTATTCAAGGTGCTATTACAGGTGGAAATACATTGATTTCTGGTAGTTTTACAGTTGCTGAAGCACAAAACCTAACAAACTTATTGAATGCAGGTGCACTTCCAGCGCCATGTGTTATTGTTGATGAGGCTGTTGTAGGACCAACGATTGGTGCTGAAAACTCTCGTTCAGGATTAATCTCTTTCGCCTTTGCGCTTGGATTGGTATTGATTTATATGGTGTTCTATTACGGACGCGCTGGACTTGTTGCTGATATCGCATTGATTATGAATATCGTGCTTATTGTTGGTTTCTTGGCTGCTTTTGGAGCTGTATTAACCCTAGCTGGTATTGCAGGTATCGTTCTGACCATTGGTATGTCGGTGGATGCCAACGTACTTATCTTTGAACGTGTTCGTGAAGAAATTAGAGAAGGTAAAGGAATGAAGTTGGCCATTAAAGACGGTTATGCAAATGCACTGTCTTCTATTATCGATGCTAACGTTACCACTTTATTGGTGGCTATTGTTTTGAAAACATTCGGAACTGGTCCAATCGAAAGTTTCGCAACCACTTTAATCATCGGTATCTTTACTTCTGTATTTGCTGCTGTTGTTATTACGCGTTTGATTTTTGAATCTCAAATTTCAAGAAACAAAGGATTTGCCTTCTCTACGCCAATGACAAAGAATGCATTTACTAACATCAATATTAAATTCATTAAGAACCGTAAGAAGTTCTATATCTTATCAAGTATTTTAGTCCTTGGAGGAATTATCGCAATTTCTGTTCGTGGTCTGAAACCGTCAGTTGAATTCGCTGGGGGTAGAACGTACGAAACTGTATTTGATAAACCAGTTGGGCAAGATGTTGAGACTTTAACCGATATATTGCGTGATGCATTGGTGGTTGATAATTCAAGTGCTTCTGTTGAGGTGAAAGTAAGAAACTCTGAATACCGTGTAGAAATCGCAACAGATTATTTGCAAAATGTGCCCAACTCTGAAGCTACAGTAAGAAAAGACTTACTAAAAGCACTTTCAGGAGTTGAAGACCAATTTGGTGTAGCGACAATCGAAAATAGCCGTTCGGTTTCACCAACAGTTTCTGAGGAACTACAAAGATCTTCTACTATTGCAATTGTCTTGTCATTAATCATCATCTTCGTTTACATCTTAATCAGATTCGGTAAATGGCAGTATGGTTTAGGTGCTATTATCGCGATGATGCACGACGTTGCAATTGTACTTGGGTTGTTTGCATTACTGCATGGTGTCCTTCCTTTCAATATGGAGGTTGACCAAGCGTTTATTGCTGCGATTCTAACTGTTGTTGGTTATTCTATTAATGATACGGTTGTTGTATTCGATAGAATTCGTGAGTTCTTGAATAAATACCGTAGAAAAACACAAAATGAAGTTATTAATGATGCAATTAACTCTACATTAGGACGTACTGTGAATACTTCATTGTCTACCTTTATTGTATTGTTAACCATCTTCATCTTCGATGGTGGAGCAATTAAAGGATTCGTATTTGCCTTGATGGTAGGTGTGATTGTAGGTACCTACTCTTCTGTTTGTATTGCAACTCCAATCGTTGCAGACTTATTGAAAAAGAAGAAGACTGAAGACAGCGCTGAACAAATTGAGAAAGCTTAATTGAAAATCTTTATAAAAATGAAAGCCCAGGCAATTGTGTCTGGGCTTTTTTTGTGCTTGAAAATATTAGAAAGAAGTAGCTCACTTACTGAATAAAGTAATGGTTCTTTTTGTATTGACTTTTTGTTTTCTTTCAATTAAATGTGCTTAAGTTCACTATACACTTGTCTTTAAGCAAGGAACTATTATTTGAACCTTTTTTTACTGCATTCCAAAGTTTTAGTGTGTAGATTTCAAATAACGAATGTCCTAGCTTAAACAAAAAGTGCCGAAGGTATGGTGTTTTTTATAACCAAGAATGTGAGTCCTTGGGGTGTAGGAATACGTAAAAAACCAAATCCAAAATATTCAGCGAAATAGCACGCTATTTCACCGAATATTTTGAATTTGAAGAGTCAGATAATCACTACTATGGGTGGACTGAAGTCCATCCCAATAGCATACCGTATTTCTAGAATTTTCAAACCCGTATTTTATTTAAGCATATATTATATACAATTGCGGGCTGAAAGCCCAGCTCACTTCAACTGGATGCATCGCATCCAGTTGAAATAAAGGTTATACCAACGCACTGAAGGTGCAACTCAATATGGTTAATTTTGATTTGATGTTCATAAACTAATCATTATGATTGAGCTAAAGTCCACCCCAATAATATATCGTGCTGTTAGAATTTTCTAAGCCTAATAGTTCTTCATTATTGACTTAACTTTTATGAATAGATAGAGATTTCTCGTCATCCCATTCCGAGTTTTCGGAATGGGACTCCATCGAAATGACAAGTGTCAGCGGGGGCACAGTGAAAAAGGAAGAAAAGCAAAGCTTTTCTTCCTTTTTCACTGACTAAACTCTATATGATTGTCATTTCGATCATTTCTAAGATTGAAGATTTTAGAAATGGAGAAATCTAATAAAATACTTCTGGAATTATATTTTGGATTTGGGAAATCAAAGGCTAATTATTATAGGTGGACTAACATCCACCCAATAGGATCTCGTTCTTCTAAAATATTCTTCAACTAACTTTCTACCCACACAAATTCAAATAGAATTAAAATAATCGTATATTTATAACTGAATTAAAAAACAATAAAATGAGTGGAATGTGGATTGCCATAATAGTCGTTGCAGTTATAGTAATATGGGTTATTGCTATATACAACGCCCTTGTAAGGTTAAGAGAAAATAGAGAAAACGCTTTTGCTGATATTGATGTTCAATTAAAATTGCGTCATGATTTAGTGCCTCAACTTGTGAATTCTGTAAAAGGTTACATGGAACACGAAGCAGGAACATTAAAAGCGATTACAGAAGCAAGACAAGCTGCTGTAAGTGCATCTTCTGTGAATGATAAGATCGCTGCTGAGAAACAATTAGGAGCTGCTTTAAATGGATTGAACATTCAAGTAGAGGCTTATCCTGATTTAAAAGCGAGTACGAACTTTCTACAGTTGCAAAATGAACTTGCAGATATTGAAAACAAATTGGCGGCAGTAAGAAGATTCTTCAACTCTTCTACAAAAGAACTTAATGTTTCTGTACAAAAGTTCCCAAACGTAATTTTTGCAGGTATGTTCGGATTTAAACAGGAACCAATGTTTGATGTCGGTGAAGCTGAGCGTGTGGTAATTGAAAAAGCTCCAGAAGTTAAGTTTTAAAAACTACCTTTCATCCAATCAAAAGAGTACCCTAAGGGTAGAATATGATAAGCTCATTATGATATGAAGTATGTTGGACTGCAACAGCAGATAAAAACAAATAATAGAAAATCAATTCTTTTACTACTGGCCTTCCCCTTTTTGGTGTTGGCCATGGTTTTTTTGTTCTTTTTTATTATTAATTATAATGAAGAAGGACCTCCTTCATTGGATTTAGTCCTAGAGCAATTCATTAACGCCATCCCAATGGTATTTATCGCCGTGGGGATATGGTTTGCCATTGCCTATTTTTCAAATACTGCAATGATCAATAGCGCAGCAAAATCTCATTCTCTTTCGCGTAAGGATAACTTTAGGGTTTATAATTTAACGGAAAATCTTTGTATGAGTGTGGGGATGAAAATGCCTCAACTGAGAATCATAGAAAGTCCTGCCCTCAATGCTTTTGCCAGTGGAATCAATGAGAAAACATATACTGTTACTTTAACAAGAGGAATAATTGAACACCTAAATGATGAGGAATTAGAAGGGGTTATTGCACACGAATTAATGCACATTCGAAATCATGATGTGAAGCTGCTCATTGTCACCATTGTTTTCGTTGGAATATTTTCTTTCATTATGCAGTTTGCATTGCGCTCGCTGTTTTATGGGAATGCTTTTTCGAATCGAAGAAAAGACGACAAAGGAGGTGGAGTGGTAATGATTGTAATAATTGTCTTAGCTGCAATAGCCTACTTTTTGTCCATCTTATTTAAACTGGCCTTAAGTAGAAAACGTGAGTACTTGGCTGATTCTGGTGCAGCTGAAATGACACGTAATCCATTAGCGCTTGCTAGTGCTCTAGAAAAAATATCAGGGAATCATCATGTAGATAAAGTAAAAAGCGCCGATGTACAAGAAATGTTTATCGAAAATACACCCAAAGACGACGAAATAGGACTTTTTAGTGGAGTCAAAGGTTTGTTTTCTACACATCCTCCAATTGAAAAACGCATCGAATTCTTAAGACAGCTTTAAAGTAGTATAGTTATGCCGCACATTAAGAATGCTTTAATCCGTTATCGAGTTATTGACAAAGCATTGAGCAATACGTATAATCCTTATCCTACTAAATTGGATCTCCGTTATGCATGTGAAATGGAATTGTATGGAGATACCAATGGAAAACACATTTCAGATTCGACAATAGAGAAGGATTTGTATGCCATGCGTCAGGAGTTAGACGCACCTATTAAGTACTCGAAGCGTTATAAAGGGTACTATTATGAAGATCCGAACTTTACCATCAATGAAAAGCCATTGTCGGAGGATGACATTGCCTCGATTCAATTTGCACTCAGTACCCTATCTCAATTTAAAGAAACGGAAATGTTTCAGCAATTTGGTTTTGCATTGAATAAAATAATTGATCGTGTGAACCTAGATTCTGACTCAAGAGGAAAGGATACCGATATAGACCAGTACATTCAATTCGAGAAATCTACGGTGGCCAAAGGAAATGAATATCTAAAACCATTACTCTCTGCCATTCAAAAGCAACATATTGCATACTTCACTTACGAAAGTTTTGTGACACAAATTAGGAAGCAAAGAAAAGTTACTCCATTGTTGTTAAAAGAGTACAACAATAGATGGTACTTAATCTGCTATGACTCTGTAAAAGAAAAAGTCATTACTTATGCCTTAGATCGTATTTCAGATATGGAAATCGTTGAACAACAAGGTGAAAAACCTGCAGATTTTAAACCTGAATTGTTTTTTAGACACTCTATTGGAATCACTGCCTCAGCTGATGCTCGACCAGAAAAAATTGTGTTCATTGCTTCCAATATTGCATCAAAATATATTAATTCTCAACCTTTTCATGAAAGTCAAAAAGTACTAGAGGAAGATGATCACCGTACTAAATTTGAACTCTTTGCACTTGTTTCTGAAGAATTAATTCGTGAATTATTGAGCTATGGAGGAGATGTTCAGGTTTTACAACCAGATGAATTAAAAGGTGAATTGATGAAAAGAATTCAGAAAATGAGGGAGAATTACAATTTGTAATATCTTTTTGAACCGATTTTGATTTGAACTGTACAAAGGGACATCAAAATAAAATTCATGAAAAATTCAAATAACATTTACCTTGTCGTCTCCTTTTTACTGCTTTCATTTTTAACCCTGGGCCAATCCATTAGCGGAAATATGAATTCTGAAAATATTGCCTCTCTAGGTTATGGTAATGTGGATATTTATAAAGGAGAGGAAAAAATCGCTTCAGTTTTAACAGATGCATTAGGAAACTTTCAAGTTGAATTGGATACTGGGTATTATCGCGTAGAATTCAAATATGAAGGGCACGAAAAGCTCGTTACCAACATTCAGGTTAACGGTGATGAGAAAAATGACTTTAGTCTTTCCAGAAAAAAAGGGTATATCGCCCCGGTATATGAAGAAGTTGTTATTTCTGAAGTCCACTCTTCTGATGTGAAAAAAAGTAAAGAAAGACCCAGTAGGGAATTAGAGGCAATGTTTAGTGATGCGTTGAGCGAAAGTTCAGAAGCAAAAATCGTTCATGATATGCCAACGTTTGCGCCTAAAGAAGGAGGAAATGTAAGTGCAATGAAACTTACTGCAGGTGAAATTAATGACTTCTCGAAATGGGAAATGTGGAATGATTTTGCTGCTGGCGAACTATCTACTCACCAACAGAAATGGGATTTGTATTTCACAGAACGCTATACTGTTCAAGTAAAAAACGAAAATGGATTTCCTATAGTCGATGCCTTGGTTCAATTGCTCGATGTTAATAAAAACGTTCGATATGAAAGCCGTACAGACAATACAGGTAAAGCTGAATTATGGGGGAAATTAGGATTGAATGATTTATGGGAAGGAAATGCATCGGCACTTGTGCATTACAAGGGGAAGACTTTTCCAATTCGGCGTTTAATTGAATTTAAACAAGGGGTGAATTCATTGACACTCACTGCTCAATGTGGTGCGTCTCAACTTGTGGATATTGCCTTTGTTGTTGATGCTACAGGATCTATGGGAGATGAAATTAATTACCTGAAAGCTGAATTAAACAGTGTTATATTCAAAGCAAAAAACGATCATCCCGAATTGACTTTTAATTTTGGGAATGTATTCTACAGAGACAGTGGTGATGAATATTTAACACGTCGACATGATTTTACGGATGTACTCTCTTCTTCTATTGAGTTCATTAGTCAACAACATGCTGCTGGAGGTGGAGATTATGAGGAAGCTGTTGAAGTGGCATTGGAAGAGGCTTTAGATAAATTAGAATGGAGTAGAGAAGCAAGAACTCGTATTCTGTTTTTAGTATTAGATGCTCCTCCTCATAATACTCCAGAAGTGCGCCAAAAATTAAAAGATATTGCACGAAAAGCAGCTGCAAAAGGGATTAGAATTGTTCCGTTGGCAGCAAGTGGAATTCAAAAAGACACGGAATATTTAATGCGCTCTTTGGCTCAGGGTACCAATGGAACCTATGCTTTTCTAACTGGTCATAGTGGAATTGGTAGTGGACATATCGAACCTTCTACGGATGAATATGAGGTTGAATTGTTGAATGATTTAATGGTAAGATTAATTGACACTTATACCTTTGTTGCTGATTGTCAGGAAGAAGATGACTTCGATGATTTGTTGACTCCAGACCCTGTTGATTCATTGATTACGGTGGAATGGAATGTTTGGCCAAATCCAACACAAGGAGATTTAAACATTAAAATTAGTGAGGATGTAGGAGAGTTGTTTATCACTGATCTGACTGGGAAAATTGTCAATCGCTTTACGGAATTGAGGAAAGGTAGAGTACTGAAAACCAATATTGCGCAATATTCTAAAGGAATTTATCTCATTACATTTATTCATGAGGAAAAAGTTTACACTAAAAAGGTAGTATTAATTTAATTCAAAAACCCATGTAGAGACTCATAATGCTGGAATCTCTACATGGGAATTGAGTTTTTATTGGTCTTAGAAAGAATTAAAACAATGCTCCCAACTGGCTTCGGGATTAGTACATCTCGCTTTATCATCTAATATCTATTGCTTTTGCACTTAGAGAATTTTATTCTTATTTAAACCTAAGGCACTATCAGTCCATTGTGGTTTACTTGAGCAATGGTGCAATGTGTCTCTCCTTTTTATCCTCATAAATATCAGCAATTGTAACCACAATTCCTGTTTCTTCAACACCACCAAAGTCTGGGTTTACCGCTGTTCCAAAAGAACGCATAGTAGGAGAGAGGTGCATGTAAATATTCATGAGTGGCGGTACATTTTCTCCATTTTCACGAACAAATTGAGTGAGAACTTTATAGCCTTCTTTAAAATCTAATCCTTCTAGTAGTTGTGCAAATTTATTTTCATCATAGGATTGCTCCAATGGATAAATTGAAGTTGCCAAGCCTTCGTTGTCTGGAAAATATTTTTGGAGGAAATACAACAAAAAATCTCTAGACTCTTCATGATAATCAGGGTACATGGTAACTTTCCCGAAGAAGTATTTCAGGTTTGGATAAATCACTGTTAAAACTCCAAGTCCGTCCCAAAGGTTGTCCAGCGCGAACAATCCTTTCCTTGGATTTACGGAGGGCTGGTACATAGGTTGAACCCAACTTCTCCCCAGTTCAATAGCATAGGGAAGGTATTTCTTTTTAAATTGACTTGAAAAGTTAAAATAATGTGAGGTACTCATAGGAATAAACTGGTCCTCTTCATCTGTAAGAATATCGATACAATTGATGAAACGCAAACCTCCAATGATTTCCTTGTCTTCTGGACTCCATACAATGAGTTGCTGATAACAGTTCTCGCAAGTATCGTATTGGTCAATGTCAATGGATTTTTTTGTTCCTCCTCCAGCAGAGCGGAAAGATAATTCACGTAATCTTCCGATTTCACGCATGGTGTTTGGTGAATTGTGATGATTTATGATGTATATTTCATTGTCACCTTTTCGTGTAACTCTACCAAAACGTTCTTGAGTTAACTCTTTTATAATGAGTTCGCGCTCTACAGGATCTATGATCTTTTCTACTTTTGCCATGTTAATCTTTTAATTGATAAACCTTGTCTTTTACGTATTGCGCCCATTCATCGTGTGATTTTGAAGCGTCAAAATCTGCTGCATACAAGGGTTTGCCAAATTTAATGACTATTTTTTTATTGTGTTGCTTGTACAGTTCATTTACTAGGTATAACATTTCAATATTTGCTTTTATACCTAGTTTTTTACGAATTGTATATAGATTATAGAAAAAGTTGGTCAATTCTCCATCAATAAATATGGGTACGATGGTTTTATTGTATTTAATGGAACGTGTGACAAATGTTTTCTTCCATTTCAAGTCAATAATTTCTCCATTGATTTTTCGACTCACCAAGCCTGCAGGGAAAATACATAGTAAATCCTCTCCGGCAAATGTTTCATCAACTTTTCTCAAAGAAGATGCTGCGTTCTTGGCATGTTTGTTAACCCCAACAAAAATGGGTTGGAGGTTCTCAAGATGCATCAAAACATCATTCACCACGAATTTAAGGTCCTTACGCTTTTGATGAACTACGGCAACAAGTGCCATTGCATCCATGCCACCTAAAGGATGATTCATCGTTAGAATAGCTCCTCCTTTTTCAGGAACATTTTCTAATCCTTCATATTCTAAATCAATGTTGAACTTCTTCATGACCGATAAACAAAACTCAATAGGAGAATCGTTTTTGTGTTCATGAATGAAATCATTGACATCTTTTTCATGTAAAATGCGTTGAAGATATCGTACAACAAATCCAGGTAAATACTTTAATAACTTAGGGTTTTTATCATGAATAACTTGCTTAACATCGATGATTTTTTTCTGTTCGCTCATTCTTTCAAGAATAGTATAACCATTATAAATTACGAATTATTTTTTGAACAACCATGCACCACTTCTGATCTCATTGACACGAGAAAGATTGGCTTTGGCTTCGCTATAACTAGAATAACTTTGTGCGGCAACGAAATGTAGTCCACCAAATTGTCCAATGATTTTTGAATCAAAACCATGTTGTTTGAATTCACTCGCTAAACCTTCAGCGTTTGAAAGGTCACTAAAACACCCAACAATAATATGGTGACTTCCTGTGGAAGCTTGTGTGACTGGGGCAGGAGAAGGCTCTTTTTTTACAGGCTCTTCAACAACATCCTCTGTTAAATCATCTGCCGGATCACCCTGTATTTCATCATCTTCCTGACCGCTGTTAAGGCTTTCTTCATCTATGATGGTTTCTGGAGAATCGTTTTCAGTATCGTCCGTTAATTGTTCTTCTGGTAGTACAATTTCAGAATCGCTTTCAGCAACTTTTTCTACTGCGTCAAATTTATTCCAACCCATATATTCCTCAACTTTATCATAGTTCAGTCCGACCAAAACGCTCGAAGCGGCTATGAGAAGTAAGAGTATGATTAAAATCCAAAAGACAGGTTTCCTTTTCTTTTTTTCTTTCTTCTTTTCCTTTTTTGAAGATTTAGTTTTAACAGGCGCTGCAACCTTCTCTTGTTTTTTCGATTTTACAGGTGGTGTCTCCTTAGTTGCCTCTTTCTTAATTTCTGAATCAAGGGCTTTCTTTTCTACATAAACATTTTTCTTAGGCTGATCATTGCTTTTGGACTCTGGCTGATCTTCAGCTGACTTTGTGGGTTCTACCTTTTCCTTTTTAGGACTAGGAGGAGTGGCTACCGGCGTAGGTTCTTTTGGCGCTGCAGGCGAAGGAGAAGGACCAGCAACAGCAGACTGAATTCCACCTGTTTTTAAATTACCAGTAAAAATAAATTCACCATCGTCATTTTTTGAAAATTCACCCAATTGAAAAATAGAATAGGTTTCTCCTTTAGAAAGTTGAGATTGTAAATCACGAACGAATTTCGCTACCATATTCTGCGCTTCTTGTATATCCATGTTGGATTCCTTGACGAGCAATTCAGATAGCTTTCCGTCATCATAGGACAGATATTCATTAAACATTAATTCTCCTGTTTCTTCATCTTCTATAACGATTGCTCCAAACTGAGGCAAAATAATTTTTGAATAGCGCTCTAGAAGCTGCTTAATGTATTTGTCCATAATAGTGTATTTTAAGTTTAAAGATAATTAAAAATCTTAAAACAAATCCTTAAAACTAAAGGTCTGATCTAAACGGATTCCTTTTTCAGTTTGTTTCAATGTACAGCATTCATTTTCATAGTCATGTTCCAAGAATAAAATGTATTCTTCTTCAGCTGCTTTTTTAAGAAACTTCTCTTTTTCACTCAAGGTTAAAAGTGGTCGGGTATCATATCCCATAACATAAGGTAAAGGGATATGTCCAACAGAAGGTAAAAGATCGGCCATAAAGACTAAGGTTTTTCCTTTGTAACGGATGTGTGGAATCATTTGACTCTCGGTATGACCGTCAACAAAAAGTAAATCAATGTCTGGAAAAACGTTTTTCGTGTAATCTGCATCACGAGCAACGAATTTTAATTGTCCAGACTCTTCTAATGGTAAAATATTTTCGGATAAAAAAGATGCTTTTTCTCTGGCATTGGGTTCGGTAGCCCATTTCCAATGTTTTTCTGTACTCCAAAAAGTTGCATTTTTAAATACAGGTTGAAACTGATTTTCACCAACTCTTTCAACGGCACCTCCACAATGGTCAAAATGTAAGTGAGTTAAAAACACATCGGTAACATCATCAGGGGAGAAGCCTAATTTTTTTAAGTTCCCTTGAAGTGAATCTTCCCCAAATAAATAATAGTAAGAAAAAAACTTTTCACTTTGCTTGTCTCCAATGCCTGTATCGATAAGCATCAAACGATCTCCGTCTTCAATCAGCATACATCTCATTGCCCAACTACACATATTGTTTTCGTCGGGAGTATTGGTTCTTGACCATAATGATTTTGGAACAACTCCAAACATTGCTCCACCATCTAGTTTAAAATTTCCGGTATTTAATGGGTATATTTTCATGACATTATTGACTTTTTGTGAAGATATGATTTTTAAAGGTAATGGGGAATTGAAATCAGTAAAATGATGTTAACGTTTTATCAACAAAATGGGGATTTTAGGCATAAAAAAAGGCGCTCAATTGAGCACCTTTAATTTTTAAATTGAATTATTATCTTTTATCAATTGGAACATAGTTGCGTTCAGTTTTACCAACATAAACCTGACGTGGACGACCAATTGGTTCTTTATTTTCAATCATTTCTTTCCACTGTGCGATCCAACCTGGTAATCTACCTAAAGCAAACATTACTGTAAACATTTCAGAAGGAATGTTCAATGCTTTATAGATAATTCCAGAGTAGAAATCAACGTTTGGATACAATCCTCTTTCGATAAAGTAAGGATCTTCCAAAGCGATTTTCTCCATTTTCTTAGCTAAATCTAATGCAGGGTCATTAACACCTAATTGAGCAAGTACATCGTCTGCTGCTTTTTTGATGATTTTAGCACGTGGATCAAAGTTTTTATAAACACGGTGTCCGAATCCCATTAAACGGAAAGGATCGTTTCTGTCTTTTGCTTTAGCAATCCACTTTTCAAGATCTCCTCCATCAGCTTGAATTTTGTCAAGCATTTCAACTACTGCTTGGTTTGCTCCTCCATGCAATGGTCCCCATAAAGCCGAGATACCAGCAGAAATAGAAGCATATAAGTTGGTTTGAGAAGAGCCTACAATTCTTACCGTAGAAGCAGAACAGTTTTGTTCATGGTCTGCGTGAAGAATCAACAATTTATTCAATGCAGCAGCGACAACTGGATCAGGTTTGTATTCCTCTGTTGGCATAGCAAACATCATGTTTAGGAAGTTCTCTACATAACCTAATTCATTCTTTGGGTAAATGAATGGATGACGAACAGCATTTTTGTATGACATTGCAGCAAGCGTAGGAAGCTTTGCAATAAGTCTGTGAATCGTTAAGTCAATAGCGTCTTCAGACCTGTTAGGGTCTTGAGATTCCGGATAAAAAGTTGATAAGCTTACTACCATTGAAGCTAAAACTCCCATTGGATGAGCTTTTGAAGGATAAGCTTCGAAAAACTGCTTCATGTCTTCATGAACCAAAGTATGGTTGGTAATACTTTTCTTAAAGTCGATTAATTCTGTTTCAGTAGGCAATTCTCCATAAATAAGAAGAAAAGCTACCTCTAAAAAAGTGGCTTGTTCTGCTAATTGTTCAATGGGATATCCACGGTAACGTAATATTCCGTTTTCTCCATCTAAGTAGGTGATCGCACTGGTCGTACTTCCTGTGTTTTTAAACCCAGGGTCTATAGTGATGCAGCCAGTTGTACCTCTCAAGGTCTTGATGTCTATGGCTTTTTCGTTTTCTGATCCAGTGATAACAGGAAATTCGTATGTTTTCCCGCCAAGTTCTATTTTTGCAGTTTCGCTCATTTTGCTTAATCGTTTTTAATATACTTTTTAATTCGGCTGCCTAAGTTAATTAAATCTTTCGTTTATTCTAACATTTTTTGGCAGTTCTTTCATTGTTAAAACAACTATTTCAATAAAATGTTTGCAATTATTTAATTTTCAGAGAATAATTTATCAATTCCCCTACGAAAATAATTTACAAATTCTCTATCGTATAGTCTAACATCATTCTAAATAAATGATTTCTTGTGTTTCCACCATAAATGCCATGGTTTTTATTGGGGTAGATAAATAGATCGAAGTCTTTGTCTGCTGCAACTAAAGCATCTATCATTTCCATTGCGTTTTGAACATGTACATTGTCGTCTCCACCTCCATGAATGAGAAGATAGTTTCCTTTTAACTTATCTACATGATTAATCGGAGAGTTGTCATCGTAACCAGAAGCGTTTTCTTGAGGAGTTCTCATAAAGCGTTCGGTGTAAATGTTGTCATAGTATCTCCAACTGGTAACTGGTGCTACAGCTATGGCCATTTTAAATTCATTGGCACCTTTGGTAATGGCTAATGAAGCCATGTAACCTCCATAACTCCATCCCATAATTCCAATCCTTTCACCGTCCACAAAATCCCATGATTTTACTTCTTGGGCAACGGCAATGGCGTCTTCTGTTTCGAGTTTTCCTAATTGTAAATAGGTAGACTTTTTAAATTTTGCACCACGGTACATGGTTCCTCTTGGATCAAAGCTGATGACGATGTAGCCTTTCTGTGCTAAAAGTTGATGATAAGCTCCGTTACCTCCATCATAGGCGTCTTCAACCATGTTCGAACCTGGACCTCCATAAATGTTAAAGTAAACAGGGTATTGTTTTGTGCTGTCAAAGTGTGGTGGATATAAAATCCATCCGTTTAGGTCTTCTGCTGCACCTTTTAATGTGATGAACTGCTTGGGTTGAAAATCATAATCAATCAGTCTTTGTTTTAAAGCTTCATTGGACTCTAGTGTCTTTAACAAGTCTCCATCTGCGGTGTGAAGTGAATAAACGTTTGGCGTGTTGATGTTGGACCAATTGTTAACATAGTACTTCATTCCTTGTGAAAAAGTAACGTTATTACTTCCTTTATTGTCGCTAATCTTGTCTTTGTTGGTTCCGTCAAGGTGAATGGAGTACAATGCGCTGTACTGCGGACCTTCTTCGGCAGAGGTGTAATAGAGTACACTGGTTTCCTCGTTGACTCCTTTGAATTCAATGACATCCCAATTTCCTTTCGAAATTTGTTGACTAGATCCATCAATTCCTATTTTGTAAATGTGGTTATAACCGTCTTTTTCACTTGTTCGAATGAAGTGCTTTCCGTCGTTTAAGAAGTAAAGATTGTCATCAATCTCAACATAAGCTTCGTCCTTTTCTTCGTAAACAACTTTTGAGGTCATTTTTTTGTCCAAGACATCAATCCAGTGGTATTTTAGATGGTTTTGATGACGGTTCAATGTTAAGGCCATCAATTTGTTTTCTTTAGTCGAAAATTTTATGCGTGGAATGTATTCATAACTTCCCAGATCAATGGCTTTGGTCTTTCCATTGGAGATCTTGGCTATTTTTAAGCAAACCTTAGAGTTGTCCTCTCCTGTTTTAGGGTATTTGAATGTATAAGGACTAGGATATAGGTCGTGGAAATACATCATTGTGAATTCTTTTACTTCGCTTTCGTCAAAACGTAAGTAGGCGAGGTATTCGCTGTTTGGGGACCATTCGTAGGCTTTAACATACGCGAATTCTTCTTCATAAACCCAATCGGTTGTTCCGTTAATGATTTTATTTTGTTCACCATCTTTAGTCAGGGCAGTGACTTTTCCAGAAGCAATGTCTTTAATGTAGAGATTATTTTCAAAAATGTAGGCTACTTTTTTTCCATCTGGTGAATAAGATGCTAAGGTTTGTGGTTTTCTTTCAGAATCAAGTGGAGCAAGTGTGTTTGTGTTTAAATCATAAAGAAAATACTCTGCAAAGAAACTTCTCCTGTATCTGCTTTTGCGATTAACTGTAAGGAGTAGCTTGCTTTCATCTTCGTTAAATTCATAGCCATCAACATTTAGTTTTTTTCCGTTATAAACAAGTGCTTTTCCGTCTAAAAGTACGGTTGGTTCTCCATTGATGTCCTTAAATGCATACTTCATAATCGACTTCTGTCCATTGAAAAGTTTAAAACGTGTATAATGTTCACCATCTTTCATGGATCTGAATCCTTCAACGCTTTGACCAAAGAACTGATATTGTTTCCAGATGTTTTCTACACTTAATGATTGAATGTTCTGAGTTTCTTGAGTGTTTGCAATGAAGTGAGTCAATGCAACAAGGAGCAATGTGAATGTGATGTTTTTCATGATCTAAACTTCTTTTTTTGCGAAGATAATAGAAAAATTAGAGGTGAAAGATATTACATTAAGGAAGGAGTGTTGAAATAGATTGTGTTAAAAGGAGTGTTTGGAATAAAAAAATAATTGAGTAGGCTTTTAAAAATAGCTTTATCAATTTTTTTTTTCAACAGTTTTAAGATTTAACATATTGAGTTGCTTTAAGCATAAAAAATATAAGGTAGTCTTTGAGAATAATGCTGTTAAAGCCTGTATTAGGGCCTTGGTAAATATGCTGATAATTAGAAAAATGAATTCTAAATTGTCATATCTGATCGAAAAAGTAGTTAAAAATAAAAATTGTTAATAATTCAGTAATATTAGATTCAATAAAAAGCCTTAATTTTGTAACGAAAATTAGAGTGTGTTCTCCTTGATGCAATATAAGTAGCTGAAACCACATTTTAATAGAATTAAAAAAAGAAACGATAGTGTAGAAAAGTTGTATTCATATAAGTTTATTCAAACTCACAACTTTATTGTTTTTTATTCGCTCGTAAAATCTCTCAAATAAATATAATAATTATGAAAAAAGTTTTACTTTCTCTAGGACTACTTTTAAGCGCTAGTATCAGTGCTCAAGACTGTTCAGAATTGTTTATTTCCGAATATGTAGAAGGTTGGTCAAACAACAAAGCACTGGAAATTTATAACCCAACAGATCAAGCGATCGATTTAAGTGATTACATCATTGTTCGTTACTCGAACGGTTCAACTTTCGCTGGTGCGGAATCTGCAGTTCAGTTGTCAGGAACAATTGCGCCGAATGACGTTTATGTTGCAGTGATTGACAAAACAGATCCAAACGGAACTGGTCAAGAAGCTCCAGTTTGGGATTCTTTACAGGCAAAAGCAGATGGTTTTTACTGTCCTAATTACAATGTTTCAAAAGCAATGTACTTTAACGGTAACGACGCTGTTACACTTGAAAAAGGAACTTTGGCTGATTTAGACGAGGGAACAACTCAATTGATCGATTTATTCGGAAAGATTGGTGAAAACCCAGATGTTGGAGGCGAATATGATGGTTGGACAAACGAAAGTCCATTCGTTGGAGTTGGTGTTGTTTTAACAACAGATCATTCTTTGATTCGTAAAGCTACAGTTAAAAGTGGTGTAACAGCAAACCCGGCATTGTTTGATGCCTTGGCAGAATGGGATACTATTCCAGCGGTTATTCCAATGTTAGATGAAAATGGTGATCCCGTGTTAGACGGAAACGGTAATCCTCGTATCGAAGGAAACTGGGCTTCATTAGGAATTCACGATTGTGAGTGTGGTGAATTGGCTGTAAATACTGAGTCAATGATCAACTTATCAATTTATCCTAACCCATCTACAAATGGTGAGTTTAACTTTGCATCTGAAAGCAATATTGTAAACGTTGAGGTATACAGTGCTGTAGGTCAAAAAGTTTTTGCTCAAGAAAACAATGCGGGAATCCAATCAATTAACATTGGAGAAAACCCAGGTGTATATCTTGTAAATATTAAGACAGCAAGCGGAGTGGTAACATCACGTCGTGTAATTGTTAAATAGTAAAACATAAATTAATTAGGGGAGTTTAAAAGCTCCCCTTTTTCATATCAATACTTTTCAGTTGTGATAAATAAAATTATACTCCTCGCTTTCCTAATTCCAATGGTTGCTTTTGCTCAAAATGGAACACTAAAAGGAAAAATCACCGATCATTCTACCAACGAACCAATTATTGGTGCCTACATCTATATTTCAGATGAATACAGGTCAAAAGCTGATATTGATGGATTCTATACAATTAAAAATCTTCCTTATGGAGAGTACGAAGTGAAAGTTTCCATGTTTTCATACGATACTTTAATTACAAAGGTCACAATTAATGCGCCTACTGTAACTAAAGACTTCGCTATGGGAGATACTCAAGAAATGGAAGAAGTTGAAGTTATTGGTCAATTGGCGGTAGACAGAAAGACTCCTGTTGCCGTAAGTCGAATTTCAGCAAAGCAAATTACAGAAGAATTGGGTTCACAAGAACTTCCAATGGTGTTGAATTCAACGCCAGGTGTTCATGCAACACAGCAAGGAGGTGGAGATGGTGATGCACGAATCAGTATCCGTGGATTTAACCAAAGAAATATTGGTGTAATGATTGACGGAGTTCCTGTCAATGACATGGAGAACGGTTGGGTTTACTGGAGTAACTGGTTTGGTTTAGACCAAATTACCAATCAAATTCAAGTTCAACGTGGATTAGGAGCAACCAAATTAGCAATGCCTTCTGTTGGAGGAACAATGAATATTATTACTGATCCAACTGGAGGTAAACGTAAGATTAAAGTGAATCAAGAATATGGAACAGGAAACTTCCTAAGAACATCTTTATCTTATAAATCTGGACAATTGAAAAATGGATGGGGAATTTTGTTCTCTGGTTCATACAAACAAGGAGACGGATGGGTTGATGGTTTAAGTACACGTGGTGCATTCTATTATTTGAAAATTCAAAAACGTGTGGGAAATCACTTGATTTCTTTGAGCGGATTTGGTGCGCCACAAGAACATGCCCAGCGTTCATACAACCAACCAATTCAGTATTGGGATGCAGATTATGCTAGAGACCTAGGAGTAGATGTTCCAGAAGGTTCTCCAAATATTGATAACGGAATTCAACACAATCAACACTTTGGATATTACACAGACCAAAATGGAAATCGAGTTTCAAGAGCGGAAAGAAGAAACTACTACCATAAACCGCAAATTACACTTAAAGATTTCTGGAAAGTTAATAATAAACTATCCATTTCTAATATGGCCTATATCTCTATCGGTAGAGGTGGAGGAGAACGTTTGAGAAACTCAGGGGGGATTATTTATGACCAAGAAGGACATGTAGATTGGGATAGAATTATTGCCAATAATCAAGAATATAAACTGTTTGGAACAATGTATCCAACGGTTGACCCTGCGCACCACCCAACCTTATTGAAATCATCTCAAGTTGTTACAGCTGCAGTGAACAATCATATGTGGATAGGTGGAGTTTCTCAGTTTGATTATAAGATCAATGAGTTTTGGGAGGTTTCAGGAGGTTTAGATTACCGTTATTATAAAGGGGAACACTACACAGAGTTGCGTGACTTACTGGGAGGAAATTACTGGATTAATTCTCAAGACCAAAATGGTATTTCAAACATGAAAGTTGAAGGAGATAAAGTTGGATGGCAGCCATACCACAATCACCGTGATGCACTAGTGCAATGGGCTGGCGCTTTCGGTCAAGTGGAATACTCAAAAGGGAGATGGTCTGCATTTATGAACTTATCAACTGTTGTTAATGGTTATAAAGGAATTGATTACCACCAAAAAAGAGAAATTCACTTGGAAGATACTGTGTTGTATATTGGAGGTCAAGATGTAGTAAAATACGATGGTGAATATTATCACCCAAATCATCCAAGTTTACAATACAACCAAACAGATTGGAAATGGTTAGCTGGTTTTACAGCCAAAGCTGGTGCTAACTTCAACATTACGGAAAGAATGAATGTGTTTGTAAATGCAGGATATTTGTCAAGAACTCCACAGTTCAGTAACGTAATTGACAACACTGACAATAAGTTTTTTGAAGAGATTTTGAATGAGAACATCATGGCTTTTGAAGCAGGTTATGGTTATAGATCTAAAAAATTCAGTGCCAATGTGAATGGATACTTTACGTATTGGGAAAATAAACCATTTCCTTTTGGTGTTTCTGTACCAGATCCAAATGACCCAACTGAATTTGTAAAGGCAAACGTAAATGGAATGGATGCTTTACACATGGGAATCGAATTTGATGGAGTATATAAAATCTTTAAAAATCTTGCGATTGAAGGAATGGTTTCATTAGGAGATTGGACATGGCAATCGTCTGAACAAATTGATGTTGTAGGTCAAATATTTGAGTTTGATGCACGAGGAGTTCACGTTGGTGATGCTGCACAAAGTACTTATGCCGCTGCTATCCGTTATGAGCCAATACCACGTTTATATGTTAAAGCTGGATATACTTATTTCGATCGTTATTTTAGTGATTTTGACCCATTCTCTTTGAGTGTTTCTAGTGGGAATGGTGGAAAAGAATCTTGGCAAATCCCTTCTTACGGAGTGTTGTCTTTCCACGCAGGATACAGATTTAAATTTGAAAAATCTAGCCTTGTTTTAAGAGGTAATGTGTTTAATGCATTGAATACTATGTATATTTCTGATGCTAGAAATAACCAAAACGGAAGTGCTTTCGATGCCGCTTCTTCAGGTGTATTCTTTGGTCAAGGAATTCGTGTGAATTTCTCATTAGGATTTGAATTTTAATAATTGATAATTATAAATAAATGAAAAATAAATTTTTACTTATCGGAGCTTTGTTCTCAATGACCACATTGTTTGGACAAAACGACATTTCCGATGCTCGAAATTATCCTGTTGGTGCTGATGTAACTATTACAGGTGTGGCTTCTGATGGTGGTGAACTTGGTGGTTCTATTCGCTATATTCAAGATGAAACAGGAGGGATTCCAGTTTACGGATTTAATGAAGTTGGCGGTGTGAATAGAGGTGACTCCGTTACCGTGTCTGGAAAGCTAAAAGACTTTAGTGGATTGCTAGAAGTTGATCCAATTTCTAACTTAGTTAACCATGGAGCAGGAACTGAAGTACCTGCTTGGAACATTAATATTGTTGACCTTGGTGAAACGTATGAAGGACGTTTGGTAAGAATAGATAACGTATCATTCTCAAGTGGAGGAAACTTTGCTGGTGGAACGAACTATACGTTTACCGACGGTGCAAACAACGGGACAATTCGTGTAAATAATGGATCGTCTTTGGTTGGACAAGCTATCCCTAGTGGTGCTCAAACCATTGTTGGTTTATTGAGTGAGTACAACGGAACTTACCAGTTGTTGCCACGTGATATGAATGATATTTTTGGATACACTGCACCAGACAAGAAAATTGAAGTTCTTGTTGATGGTACTCCCTTACTTGATGGTTCGACAGTTCATATTGGAACTGCAGCTTCGACAACAATGGAATTGAAAAACATTGGAATCAATGACCTGACTGTTTCAAATATCAGTTTTGGAGGTGCAGCTGCTGCAGACTTCTCAACAACCGTAAGTGCCGGAGCTATTGCAGGTGGAGCTAATCAAACAGGAACGATTGATTTTACAGCTTCAACAACAGGTTCTAGAATTTCAGTTTTAACGATTGAATCTGATGATCCAGATGTGTCCGTTTTTACATTGAATATTTATGGTATTGGAACTGATGAATTAGCAACAGAGCCTACAGTTGGTGCTTCTGCGATTGCTTTTTCTAATGTAGAAGCTTATGGAATGGGAGTATCTTACACGCCTTCTACAGATGCTGAAGGTTATTTGGTTGTTTGGAAACAAGGGAGTGCGCCAACTACAGCACCGACTGATGGACAGTCTTATTTAAGAGGAGATATGGTAGGTGATGCAAAGGTAGCTTATGTTGGAGATGGTGTTGCATTTAATCCACGTGGAATTCGTGCAAATATTGACTATCACTTTGCAGTTTATGCTTATAACGGTTATGATAATTACATTGATTATAATCAAGCGGAAGTTTTAACAGGAAATCAAATGTCAGGTGGAGAACAAATCGGAAACTATTATGCTGGAATCTCATCTACAAGTCCTAACTTGATTGACGAATTAACTGCTTTGATTAACCCACATACAACAAGTTCATACTTCATGTACAAAGGTTTAATGATGGATGGTTTTGAGGTAATGGATACAATTGGTGGTGATAGTTACGTAGTATGTTGTTACTCTGCTGAGAGAAAAGTATTCTCAGGAGCATTTGATTGGACAGCAACAGGGTATTCTCGTGAGCATACTTACCCCCATTCTTGGTTCCCAACTTTCCCAGCAAATTCAACGTATGGTCAAGAAGAGGATGAGTATATTGATTACCATAACTTGTACCCAATTAATCAAAATGAAGCGAATCAACCTCGTAGTAACCTCCCTTTTGGAGTAGTTGAAGAAGTATTGTTTGAATACCTTGAAGGAAAAAGAGGTAAAGATGCAAACGGTGCAATGGTTTACGAACCAACGGATAAAAATAAAGGGAATGCAGCAAGAACAGTTTTCTACATGGCTACTGCATACAATGGTACGAATGGAACTGGACACAACTGGGCAATTCCTTCAAACCAAAATCAAGAAGTGTTGAAAGATTGGCATTTCCAAGATTTACCAGACAATTATGAAATTGCAAGGAATGAGTTGATTTATAGTATTCAAAACAACAGAAATCCATATGTGGATAGTGTTGATTTTGTTTGTTATGTAGATTTTCACACAATGAACTATAACACAGAAGGATGTGAAGGGCTTGGGTTAACAAATGAGTTTGTAGACAATAACCTGTCTGTTTTCCCTAATCCAAGCAAGGAAATCGTTTATGTGCAGTTGAATGGAGTAGAAATTAATTCAATTGATGTAAAAGACATGACAGGAAGAACTGTGGGAACGTTCTCTTCTTCAACTCAATATGTAGAAGTAGATGTGACAAATTTCAATGCAGGGACATATTTGTTGAATATTAATACTGAAAGAGGTAACTTAGTCAAAAGAATTGTTGTTCAGTAATAGATGAAATAAACCATGAAAATTTTACAAGTTTTATGGATTACAATAGTAGGAGCAGGTCTTTTGGCCTGCTCTTCTGCTTCTGTGTTTGTCCAAACCGATAAAGTTGACATCGACACTAATGTAACTCCAGATGATAGTCTGCAGGCATTTATAGAACCTTATAGAAAAGAACTTTCTGCAAATATGGATAGGGTTATTGGTTATGCCACTGGTGACTTGTTGCGTGATCGTCCAGAAGGCGCTTTAGGGAATTTTGTCATTGATGAAACCGAAAACTACCTGCGTGAAAGTGGATGGTTAAAAGATCAACACTACATCTCAATAATGAACCATGGTGGATTAAGAGCGCCCATCTCAAAAGGAAATATAACTGTAGGTGATATTTATAAGTTAATGCCCTTTGACAATACTATTGTTTTAGCAAAACTACCGGTGAATGAGTTGGATTCTATCGTTAAATATTTGAAAAACTCAGGAGGAGAACCCATCGGTGGATTTCGAATTCATGGTGCGCATATTGATGGACCAGAAGATTTATCACGGAATGATACATTGTATGTTATCACTACTGATTATCTTGCGAATGGAGGTGATAATATGAGCTTCTTCACGAGAAGTTACGAAAGAAATAACACTGGAATCTTCCTGCGTGAAGCATTAATTAAAAGGGTGGAAGCGATAGATACACTTCGCCCTGTTTTGGATCACCGTATAAAATGGTAAAATGGAACGTCGAATATTTTTACAAAAAAGTTTAGTCGTTGGAGCAGGGTTAGCAATTAGTCCAAACTTGTTGAGCTATCCAAAGAAACCTGAATTGATGGAGAAAATCACCATTCTGCATACCAACGATACACATTCAAACATCGAAACTTTTCCTTCTACTCATGCACGCTACCCCAATCAAGGTGGTGTAGCAAGGAGGTACGCCATATTAAAAGAAATCCGCAAAACAGAGAAGAATGTATTGCTCTTTGATGCTGGAGATATTTTTCAAGGTACACCTTATTTCAATAAATTTCACGGCGAATTAGAAATGAAATTGATGACACAAATGGGGTATGACTGTGCCACCATGGGAAATCATGATTTTGATGCCGGAATTGAGGGCTTTTTAAATGCTTATCAATATGGTGATTTTCCATTTGTCTGTTCGAATTATGACTTTTCTAACACAGATATGAAAGGTGTCACCAAAGAGTACCAGATATTTGAAAAAGGTCCATTCAAAATAGGCGTATTTGGATTAGGAGTGGCCCTTGAAGGACTTGTGGCAAAAGCCAGTTATCAAGACACCGTTTTTCAAGAACCTATTCCGATAGCCAACAGAATAGCTAAACACCTTCGCTTTGAAGAGGATTGTGATTTAGTGATTTGCTTATCCCATCTAGGATATAAACCCAAACAGTTTAATGACAATGATCAATTACTTGCTGCAGAAACAGAAAACATTGATTTAATCATCGGTGGACATACCCATACTTTTTTGCCCAAACCAGAAGTCCATCTCAACAAACGAGGTGAGAAAGTTTTAATTAACCAGGTCGGTTGGGCAGGACTGGCATTGGGCAGGATAGACTTTTATCTAGGAGAGAAGAAAAAACACAAACGTCATGAATTGGTTTTGGTTTAGGGTTTTTAAATTACACAAATGCAATTTTCGGACGAGTTGGGGCGGACGGTTACAAACCGTCCATACCACTCTCACGACTTTCGCCAAAGCGCAAGGAGCAAAAACACTTCACCTAAATTGCATAAATGCAATTTCAATGAGCTTTGGTACGGACGGTTTGCAACCGTCCTCAAAGTTTGCAACCGCCTTTTGCCAATGCTCATCTTAATTTTAATAACATCAATTTTTTTTAACCTAAAAACAAATTTCTAATTTATATTTTTCACTATCTTAATATTTCTAAATCAAAATATTATGAAAAAACCTAAATTACCAAATCGAAAAAGTCTTCGTTTAAAAGGCCATGATTACGCATCAATTGGCTATTACTTCATCACTATTGATGCACGAAAGCATCTTTGGCTTTTTGGAACCATCAAGAATGGAAAAATGTATCCAAATAAACTTGGGGAAATCATTGCAGAGGAATGGGAGTTTACCCGAGAAATAAGGAAAAATGTTAAACTTCACGAATATGTTGTGATGCCAAATCATTTCCATGCACTTGTGGAAATATGCTATTCTGAAAATAAAAGCAATGTTCCTGGAGAGTATAAAGCACCATCTCAAACCTTATCAGCAATAGTTAGAGGGTTTAAAGGTGCTGTTACAAGCAAAAATAAATCTTTAAAACTAGGTAATGAAAAGGGTGTTTGGCATAACAGCTTCAATGACCAAGTAATAAGAGATGAGCAACACTTAATCAACGTTAAGAACTATATTATTAACAATGTTAGAGACTGGAAGTATTGATAATGTATTCTCTCCCTCACAACAGAAAACTTAAAGTTTTCTATTGTGCCTCTCCTTATTCTTGAAAATTGAAGATTTTCTAGAATAACCTCTCCCTACTAATCTGAATGAGTGCTGAAAATTATCAATTTTCAGCACTCATTCAGATTAGTTCTTGTACATTTGTATTTAAAATAAATTGATTATGTCTGTACATAAGAATGTAAAACGTGTAACCACTCATGTGTTACAAGAAATGAAGGATAACAACGAGAAGATTTCGATGTTAACCGGGTATGATTTTTCAATGGCTAAAATCATTGATGGTGCTGGAATCGACGTTATTCTAGTAGGAGATTCTGCATCCAATGTGATGGCAGGTCACGAAACAACATTGCCCATTACATTGGACCAAATGATTTATCATGCGGCTTCTGTAGTTCGCGCAGTAGAAAGAGCATTGGTTGTTGTTGATATGCCTTTTGGTTCTTATCAAGGAAATTCGAAAGAAGCACTTTCAACAGCTATTCGAATTATGAAAGAATCTGGAGGTCACGCCGTGAAAATGGAAGGAGGACAAGAGATTCTTGAATCAATCCAGAGGATTCTTACGGCTGGAATTCCAGTAATGGGACATTTAGGACTTACCCCACAGTCAATCTATAAATTTGGAACTTACGTAGTAAGAGCAAAACAAGAAGAAGAAGCAAATCGTTTAATTGAAGACGCAAAAGCGTTAGAAGCTGCAGGTTGTTTCTCTATCGTTTTAGAAAAAATTCCAGCAGAATTAGCAGCAAGAGTTGCTAAAGAAGTGAATATTCCAATCATTGGAATTGGTGCCGGAGGAGGTGTTGATGGTCAAGTATTGGTAGTTCATGATATGTTGGGTATTAACAATGAGTTTAATCCACGTTTCTTACGTAAGTACCATAACCTATTTGACGAGATGACTACAGCAGTGAAAAGCTACATTAGTGATGTGCGTTCTGGAGATTTCCCAAATAAAGAAGAACAATACTAAAAATGGCAATTGACGTTATTTATGAGGACAACCATTTAATCGCTGTAAATAAAGCTTCGGGTGATATTACCCAAGGCGATAAGACAGGAGATGAACCGTTACCTGAAAAGATTAAACGTTGGCTAGCCGAAAAATATAAGAAGGAGGGCAACGTCTTTTGTGGTGTTATACACCGATTAGACCGCCCGACTTCTGGGTTAGTAATTTTCTCTAAAACGAGTAAAGCACTTTCTCGAATGAATGAATTGTTCAAAAAACAAGAAGTTCAGAAGGTCTATTGGGCTATTGTTGAAACTAAACCTAAAAATCCACAGGGAAATTTGTTGGATTATTTACGGAAGAACAAAGATCAAAACAAAAGTTACTCTGTAAAGAAAGGAACGCCAGAGGCAAAGGAAGCTGAACTGGATTATCGATTGATTGCTCAAAGTGATCGTTATTTCTTGTTGGAGGTGCGTCCAAAAACAGGTCGTCACCATCAAATTAGAACACAACTGTCAAATATTGGCTGCATCATCAAAGGTGATGTGAAGTATGGCGCAAAGCGATCCAATAAAGAGGGGAGTATTTCATTACACGCAAGAAGTGTGAACTTCATTCATCCTGTGAAAAAAGAACCGATTGAAATTACTGCAAATGTTCCGAATGAGCCGCTATGGAAGTGGTTTGAGAAGGAAGTGAGGCAAAAGAATTAGTCAATAGCTCTTAAAATAAAATCGATGACTGAAAAGGAGAAAATGCTCAATGGAAAAAACTATAATTCCAGAGATCCGGAATTATTGAAAGTTTATCATAATGCAAGGAAGCTTCTCAAAGATTATAACAACCTCGATGCTGAATCTACGCAAGAACGAGAAAGAATTTTAAATAATCTTTTTGAATTTAAAGGGGAAGGCGTTTGGATAGAAGCACCGTTTTTCTGTGATTATGGTGAGAACATTTCAATTGGAGAAAATACTTTTGTCAATATGAATTGTGTTTTTTTAGACAATAATAAAATAAGCATCGGAAAAAATGGTTTAATTGGTCCGCATGTTCAAATCTATACCGCAACTCATCCTTTAAAATCTTCAGAGAGAATAATTCATCAAGGAAATACATCTTCTTATCTTACTTCAAGTAAACCCGTTAAAGTTGGAGATAATGTTTGGATTGGAGGAAATACCATACTTCTACCAGGCATAAGTGTTGGAGATAATGTTACAATAGGAGCAGGTAGTGTGGTAACAAAAGATATCCCAGATAATTGTTTAGCCTTTGGAAATCCATGTGAAGTGCAAAGACAATTGTAAAATAGGTGATTCGTGATGAATGGTAATTGGAAATCCGTTTTATTCATTTCGCCCCTTTTTTTCCTGCATGATTCTCCATCAGAAGTCATCTCGAAAATCCAAGATGGAGGGATCTCTTTTAGATTTGTTAATCGAGATCTTCTAAGGCTTATTCGGTCAACGCTTTAATTTGATTCAATTACCTTAAAGTATTGACTCGGAGCAACTCTCCCTTTGGAGGGAGATACAGAGGGAGGATATTTGTGCCTACCAAACACAAGAGAAGCTATTCTAAACACTTAGATTTCCTTGCCAACGACTCTAATTCTGTTGCCTTCAACAAGCTATCTATTGAACACTTTAATTTGAATCAACTATCTTTTCACGTGAATAAAAAATCCGCGACAATCCGTGTTGCTTGCATTCGCGTCATCCGTGTTCCATTACAGCGCAACTTGAAGCCTCGCTCCTCTTTTGAATAATCATCAACTTTCACCTTCTTTCGAACGCTATCTCCCTTTCAATTCCCTATCTTTGCAGAATTAAACGAATAGAACATTTACCATGGCTTTATTGATTGAAAAAGATACAATTTGTGCATTATCAACTGCGAATGGAGTAGGAGCAATTGCAGTTATCCGTGTTTCGGGCGATGATGCATTGAAATTGACTTCTAAAATATTTTCTAAGGATTTAACGAAAGTGGATTCCCATACTGTTCATTTTGGAACAATTCGAGATAATGAAAATAAAGTCATTGATGAAGTTCTGGTAACCGTTTTAAAAGAAGGGAAAAGTTTTACTGGAGAAAATACCACTGAAATTGCTTGCCACGGTTCAACGTTTATTCAACAGCAAATTCTCAACTTGTTGTTTAAAGCAGGTTGTCGAATGGCTAAAGCAGGAGAGTTTACTATGCGTGCTTATTTCAATGGTCGAATGGATTTATCTCAAGCCGAAGCCATCGCAGATTTAATTGCTTCTGATTCTAAAAAAGGTCACGAAATAGCCATGAACCAAATGCGTGGCGGTTATTCTGATAAAATTGCTCATTTACGTCAACGCTTAATGGATTTCGCTTCCTTAATTGAGTTAGAGCTTGATTTCTCTGAAGAAGATGTAGAATTCGCTAGCCGAACAGAGTTGAATGAATTGGTTATTGAATTAAAAGAAAAACTGACCTTATTAACAGAATCTTTCGCCTACGGAAATGCCATAAAACACGGAATAAGTACTGTAATTGCAGGAAGACCCAACGCTGGAAAATCTACTTTGCTTAATGCTTTGTTGAATGAAGAACGTGCCATTGTTTCTAATATTCCTGGAACAACCCGAGATACCATTGAAGAAAAATTGACCATCGATGGTGTACTTTACAATTTCATTGACACAGCTGGAATTCGTGAAGCAACCGACGAAATCGAGAAAATAGGAGTGGAGCGCGCTATTTCAGAGGTCTCTAAATCGAATATATTGCTTTATGTATTTGATGCCAATGAACTGAGTAAAGAAGAGGTTCAAAATGACTTAAGTCGATTAGAGCGTGAAGGACTATCCATTGTTCTCCTCGCTAACAAAACCGAAGAAATGGATGCTTCTAAATTCGCAGCTTACAGTGAGGAGTACCCTGTAATTGCCATTTCTGCGAAAAACCACGAAGGTTTAGATGCTTTAAAGGCTGAGTTAGCAAAATCGGTCGAAGAGTTAGCAACAGAAAGCGACACCATCGTCATCAACGCAAGACATTACGAAGCTTTCTCCAACGCCCTTGCCGACATGAATCAAGTAGAACAAGCTTTAGAAATGCAAATTTCTGGTGATTTATTAGCCATGGATATCCGCAGTGCGATTCGTCATTTGTCGAGTATTACTGGAGAGATCAGTACAGATGATTTGTTGGGGAATATCTTTGCTAATTTCTGCATCGGAAAATAACATAAAAAAAACACCAGTCATTTCTGACTGGTGCTTTCAACGATCTAGGGATACTACCTTTTACTACTTTTTGATTATTCTTTTTCTTGTTACACCTTCCTTGGTTTGAATATTTACAATATAAACGCCAGGTGTTAATCCATTGAGATCAATGCTGTTGTCTGGATGTAATTCTGTATTTAGTTGCTGACCAGAAATGCTTGTTAGACTTACGCTTTCGATCGAATGCTCGGTTTCAATGTAAAGTCGTTCACTAGCAGGATTAGGGTACAACTTAAAACTTTCTGTTTCGAATTGATCAATACCAACATTGGCGATTGTAATACAACTTGAAGTGTCGACACATCCATTAGCAGAAATAATTACGGCAAAATCACCGTTCATAGTTGGTGTGAAGCTTTGGTTGGTCTCTCCTGAAATGGGCAAGCCAGAATTGCAATCAATCCACTGATACGTTCCACCAGAAGCATTAGCTGTGATTGTAGCCCCAGGACCTGTGGTAGAAGTATCAACTGAACACATTTCAAAAAGTTCAAATCCGGTTGTTCCATCATTGGCTCTAAAAAACACCCTGTTAATTCCGTAAGACAATGACATGGGAAGTGCATCACCAGGTCCAACGTTAACCTCATGTTGAGTAACGATTGTTCCGTCCCAAGAATGTAACTCACTACCATCTGTTCCGTTATTGGCAACAAAGTATAATGTATTGTTCATTACCTTTAGGGCATTCGGCATCGAACTTGTCGGCCCAGGATTAATGTCTTCAATTAAGACTATATTCGCACCATCTTTTTTGAAAAGTTCTTTTCCAACATTTCCATCATCTGCAAGAAAATGCAGTTGATCTTCGTAAAACACCATTTCACTTAAGTTCGAATTTCCAGCTCCTGAGTTAATGTCTGTAAGGTCTACCATCGTTCCATCACAGTACCATAACTCTGTACCATTTGTTCCGTCATTGGCAATAAAATAAACACCTCCATTTGGGTCTATGTTAAAGTTAGAAGGAGAGGAACTTGAGGTCCCCGGATTGATGTCGAAAGGAGTAACGTTTGTACCATCAAATACGAATAACTCCGTACCTGTGGCTGCAAGAGTCGCTGCAAAATATAAATAGCTTCCATCACTTCTTAAAAAATAAGGGTAAGAATCTGTAGATCCAGATGCGATATCATGAGTGGTCACAGAAGTTCCATCATATTGTCTTAATTCGTTTCCATTACTTGGATCGGATGCAGCGAAAAATAAATCACCATCATGCGCTTGAAACGCGCTAGGGTTTGACCCTTGTGGACCAGGGTTAACATCAGCGATCAATGAAATTGTTGTTCCATCAAACTTGAAAGGTTCATTTCCTACCGTTCCATCATCTGCTGTGAAAACGAGGTGATTATCATAAATGTAAAGATTGGATGGATTCGAGTTATTTGAACCTGGATTAATATCATGCAATATTATGTTTGTTCCATCACATTGCCATAATTCTGTTCCGTTGGTCCCGTCGTCTGCAGAAAAGAATAAACTCCCATTATACTCTACCATGTTTGAGATAAAACTACTTCCAGATCCAGGATTGATATCAAAGAGTGTAAGGCTGTTTCCATCATATTTGTAGAGTTCTTGTCCAGCAGTTCCATCATCTGCAACGAAATACAAATCATTTCCTAAGGCTTTAAAATGATTAGGGTAAGAGCCATTCGCACCAGGATTAACATCTATTAAGGTGGTGGTAGTTCCGTCATATTCCCAAACTTCGTTTCCATTTGTTCCGTCATCTGCCGAGAAATAAACTTTATTTCCAACTTCTGTGACCTGTGAAGGGTAAGCATCTCCTGCTCCAGGATTAATGTCATCAACCAAAACTTGCCCATGAACAGCAAATCCAGTGATAGTAGCTACGATTGTAATCAACGATTTTTTCATCTTGTTTTTTTTTAGTGTGCACCCTACACGTTTAAAAAGGTGATTGGGTTGGAAAAACTTTCTAAAAAAAATATAAAATTAAACCTATGGATTCTAAATTTGGTTTGGAATGAATGAGGTAACTCCGTTGAACTATTATTTGGAATTTGTTATTTTAGGACTGTTTCTAAGACATAATTACATTTGAAAATAGAAAGCAATGAAAAATTTAATTCAGAATATATTCGCCATAGGCTTAAGCTTATTCGTCATTGGATGCAATAGTCAGGTGCCGTTGGATGAAGAAACAAAGACCAATGACACCACATTATTGATGGATGATTTTGTGCCCTTGATATCAATGGATTCCTTAAACAAAATTGAAGAGGAACTCGATGAAAAAATAAAGGCTTTTGAAAAAGAAACAAACAGTTTGAACAAATAATTAATCAATGAGAATATTCGCCATTTCTGGTTCAGCAAGTGAAAAAGGAAGTAATTACTTTCTTTTAGAAGCAATGAAAGTAGTGTTTGAAGGAGAACATGAAATTCATATTTTTGACGCTTTGGCGGATTTTCCTTTGTTTAGTCCGAAAAGATTAGAACATGAAATTCCAGAAATTGTAAAGGACTTTAAAAAACAAGTTCTGTTGGCCGATGCTATTATTATTTCAACTCCTGAATACACGCACAATATTCCTGCAGTGCTCAAGAACATGATAGAATGGTGTACACATTCAGGAGAATTTGAGCATAAACCTGTTTTACCAATCACTTTCACACCTCATGAACCAAGAGGAGAATATGCCATGCAGTCCTTACTGTTTTCATTGAATGCGATTGATGCAAATGTTATAGTTCAAATTCCACTTTACAAGACGGATGTTGAAATCACAAATGAATTGATCATTCTTTCTGAAGCAACTAAAGAGGTTTTAGTAGCTGCTTTCGAGTTGTTGTAGCGGTTTTTAAGATTATAAAAAGATGTCTTCTAACTCAAACGACAGAAATAAATAGGCTTATCAGACAATCTTCTCATCAACCAATTTATTTAGACTTCAAAATAACCCTTAAACAATAAGGATTTTCTTCTTTGTAAACGGCTAAGTCTTTATCTTCAATTAAATAGTCAATATTGAATAAAGGCTTTAATTTTTCTTCTAAATAAGCTTTTGAATACAAATACCTGTAATGTTTATCACCAATTGAGGATTTGAAAAATGTGATGGATTTTTTCTCGTTGGTAATGTCTTTTGATGACCTTGTTTCAATATAGAAGATGAAATTATCAGCTTCTGATTTGATTTTATTCAATAATTCATCTAGAATATCTTCCTTAATTGAGTGAACAAAGAAACGGGCATAAAATACGTTATATTGCTGTAAATCTACGTTTAAAACACTGTCGTTGTAGGTTTTTATTGAAGGGTCGCTGAGGTTGAAACTTAAATCTACTCCTTCGATATTTATTCCATTGTGATGAAAGTATCTTGTGTCTCGTAGGTTACCACATCCTAAATCAACCATTTGAATGGATCCTAGATTTTCGTATCTTTTCTCAAGATCAGACAATACAAAACGTGCAAAATCTGATTCTTTATTCAGGTCCTTATTTGATTTGTAAAACTCGTCCCAATAAGATTTGTTTTCAAAATTCATTAATGTATTGAAATCGCTTTCTGATTCACTTACTTTAAATCGTTCGTTTGTTTTAACAGCATTTTTTGGTGAATCAGTATACGACCAATTGTTATTTGGGGTTTGCCAATCATCACCATATTGTTGATTTAAGACCACTTCAGTAGTTGAAGGAATAACAAACTGATTGCCCTCGAAGCTTATTTCAGTTAATTCAAACGGCTCGAAAACATAATCGTATTTTAAACTTTCATTTCCATCTACATCAACATAAACAGAGTGGTACCATTTCTCTTTATTTTTATAAAAAAAGAAAAGGTTGGTTTTAACATCATTCTTAGCGATTTCAACCATAAATCCGTCTTGTAACTTTCCAAAAAAACGTACCAGCGAGAAGTTAGCTGCTTTGATTTTTTGGAACATGTCTTTGGATATTGTTTTCACATTAACAGAAATATCTGTATTCGCATCGCTATCAATCAGCTTGTTATCACGATAAACCCCTAAAAGAGTTCCGTTTGATAACCAGTATTCAACACCTAATTCTCTAAAAATGGTATCTAATTCTTTGAGGTTGCTAATTGCTTGATTGTTATTCATTTTAATTTCTGTATGTGAGGATTATGAAGTAATAATGTTTACTTTTTGACAAAATATAAGCGGTAAATATAAGAAAAACTCTTGCAGTATTTCATCGCAACTGGAAGGATAGTAAAATTTGGTGTCTATTCTTTTGTTCTAAATTGATTTCTGCTTCAATCTTTTAATCTTTGCAGGCAATGTAAAGCTTCCCTTGATCGCTTTTAACATGTATAAAGTCCAAATTAATTTTCTGGTCAGAAACACAGAAAGTTTGTTGTTATCTAACGATTTAGAATAAGGTTTACGCATTTTTTCTGGTGGAGGAGTAATGAAGTTTTCACCATACAAATTAGAAAGATAGGTGGTTGTATCTCTAGGGGCAAAGAATTTATAGCCTTCAAATTCAAGCTCCTGCAAAGGAAATAGATCTTCGTATTGATATGGTTTTACTGCTCTAGAAAAAAAGATGTCGTTGTATATGTTTTCATATACGTGTGTTTTGTCTATTGAATCAAGCCCTTCTACATATTCAATAAAATTTTTCAAATAACGTTCACGTTTAAATAAGAAACTGCCTTTAAAAAGATGTTTTTGAACTAAATCTTGATTTTGAATTTTTAGTTCTTTCTTTTGATCAAAAATGTAGGCCAACAAATTCACTCGATCAATATCATTTTGAATGGCTTCAGTTGTGTTTGGTATAGATTTAACTTTAACCAAATCAATTTTGATAGGGTATAAACGATTACTCATTATTCTTGTATCGGCTAAATATTCTGAATAATGTGGAAATGGTCGATTGTCATTGTATAAAATATAATGTGGATATTTTGTAACAACCTCCTCTCTTAAAACCTTCACTAATTTTCTGTGATCAGCTACAGGGAAACACATGTCCAAATCATCATCCCATTGAATAAAACCTTTGTTCCTCACCGCTCCTAAAACAGTACCTGTACAAATCCAATAAGTGATATTGTGTTCACGGCATTTTTGATCGATAATTTTTGCCATTTCTAGTAAGGCGGATTGTGTTTCTTTAAGGTTTTTAAATTCCATGAATGTTTTATTTGAATATTTTATTTTTGCCAATGATATCTAGCAATCGTTCTGAAACGACTTTGTTTCCTTGTTCTGAAAAATGAATTCCATCTGGGAAATGCTCTTCTACTTTTAAATCATCCAAATTTAAGAAAATAGCGTCCTTCTCTTTACAAACAGATTCGATTATTCCATTGAATTTCTGATAGTTTTTGTAGGTTCCTGGAATCTTCTTTTCTATGCGTTCATTGGGCAGGTTGATGGATAAACAAATCACTTTACCGTTGGTATTGTGTTGAATTTCATATAGTAATTTTGTGTATTCTTGTCTAAATACTTTTGCTGAAGTCCATGCACGTTTACCTCTCAATTTTACCAAAAACCTCATGTTGGGCTTGATCACATAAAGATGAAATGCCTTCATTGCTTTAATGAGAAAACTTCTTTTGTTGGAAAATAAAAAGTCGGCAAACCATCTCGGGACTTCTCGTGTTGCGGCGTCTGAACTTCCAATATTGATGATGTATAAGTCCCCGTAATTATTGATGATTTGAGGATAAACCTTGTGTAAATCGTACACCGTAGCACGCGTAAAGGCAAGGTTCTTCACTTGAATGATTTCATCTTGTTTATCTTCGTTGAGCTTTTTCTCAATAATTTGACCATAATTTTGGCTCGTCAAATTGTTGTGCGGTCTATTGCGCAATGCAACTGAATTACCCACAATAACAATTTTTTGAATCTTCATTTTACGTTTTATTTAAGAATTTTAGCACCGTATTTATCGATAAATCTATTTATTTCTATTGAAATGTTAAGCTTGTAAACAACAAAAATAAACAATATAACAAATGAACCTGAAATCAATATTGAAAGAACGATTGATTTAAAAACTACAGGAAGAAGTAAAGGAAGGCATATCGCTACCATTAGGAAAAGTGAAATGATAATCATTGGCCAAGTAAATGGATGCATTTTATATTTGATCATCACGAAAACCGTCTTTAAAATATTAAAAACAAGCATTGAAATACCTGTAGATAATGCCGCTCCAACAATATCATATGAATTAATGAGATAATAATTGAGGATGACATTTGAAATGGCTAATGTGAAGATGAACAAGGTGTTTACTCTAAAGTATCTTGAATAGGAGATAATTGAAAAATTAATACTCGTTACCATATCTATGATTTTCGTCAAAGCCAATAATAAGAACACTGTTTTGAACATCACCAAATCTTCTCCATTGGTCATCACGGCAAAAAAGGTCTCAATATTCAACCAAATCAAGGAGAACAAAATAATTCCTATAACATATAAATTGGCAGAAGCTGATTTGTACAGCTTTCTTATTTCATTCATGTTATTGTTATCGAAAGCTTTAGAAATCATTGGTCCTGTAATTTGAAAAACGGCTTTGGTCGGTATTTCAATCACTACAGATAGGAAAAGAAAGATGCTGTAATAGCCCACTTTTGTAGAAGAAAGGAGTAGTCCAATCATCACCACATCGATTTTATAAACCAAAATGTTTCCAACATGATTCATTGCGCCATAAAGCATGTAACGCACCATTTCGACCTGTTTGCTTCTTTCAACCCGCTTTAAAACTCCAGATTTAAAATCCAATCCATTCAATGAATTCAAGTAGAGCAACAGTAAAATTACAATAACGATGTGATAGAACACCAAAACCCAACCTGCAATATTATAATTGATGAGTGAAAAATAACTCAGTAGAATGATTGCTGGAACAATAATTTTTAGACTGAAATTGGAAATGATATCAGGGTACACAATTCTCCCAAAGTTGAAGCTGTGCGCACGTAATACAGCGATGTAAACCATTAATACTCCAAGAGGTAGAATGATGAAAAGGTTTTCTGTTATTTTGTCGACATCAAAACCACCTAATTCTAAAATGGTGGAAAATGGCCCTTTAAACAGATAGAGTAGGGCAGAAATTAAAATAATGTTAAGGGTACTGTAGATGAAAAGTAAAGAGATAAAACCTTTTGTTTTGGTGCTTTCGAAGTAGGGAAAATACTTATTGACCAAGGCGTGACTCCCTAGGGAAAAGAAGGCGCTCAATAAAATAGCAGTGGATAAACTAAATTGAATTTCTCCGTATAACTCCCAATCTAGTGGATAAATAAACATCGTACTTAATCCACCGACAATAATGCCTAAGTAATTTACAATCGAGTTTTTTAAACTTTGTCTTTGTACGATGCCCAATGCTAGTGTGTTATTTTAATCAACTGTTACAAAAATATGAATATTGAAGAGTATTTAGATTTTATTGGATTTTATTTATTGTGAAGATGTGTGTGAATTAAAAAATCAGCTCTAATCAGCGTTTGGAAAACAATGTTATCGGCGTGCTAATAATGCGAATAGGGTAAAATGGCACGCGGATGACACAGATGCTAAGGCAACTCGGATGGTGACGGATTTTACTTTAAAAAATCAGCTTTAATCAGCGTTATCGGCGTACTAATAATGCGAATGGGGTAAAATGGTACGCATATTTCGACAGACTCAATAGAACGATGAAATGGTTAATATGGTGTCGAATTCACGGATTAAATTGATCAATCTCCTAAAATTGTAAATAAAATCTTCTTTTGATTACCATGCTCATCTAAAACAGTCAACAAATGTTCTCCACCTTCAGGAAGATACTTAATGGAATGCTTTCCTTTTGTTTCTCCTAAATAATGATCGTCAACATGCCAAAACAAAGTCGCTGAATGATCAGGATGTGAAGCTTCAAAAATAATACCTTTCGAAATTCCATCTAAATCTAAGGTCCCTATCATTTTACTGTTGTGTTCTGGATAAATAATTGAAAAGGTGTGTTGGAACATTTTTCCTTCGCAATTCGGGTGAAAAGGAGGGAGGTTCTTATAATTGGGATGCGTACTCCTGTAAAAATAAGCCTGCAATGGAGGAAGTACAAATTGTGAAACGGTTTTGGTTTTTATTCCTTGACTGCATTCTTGTGTGTATCTGTACTCTTCATTTTCGTCTGTTAAATAAACCTCATGAAAATTGCACGATGGACCTCTTAGTGCATTTTGATGAACTTGAACTGTATCAGTTTTTGTGCAATTCATAGTATTTCTATGTCCGCTGTCTTTACAGATACTCATTTTTACTAGCTCATCATAAGGAGGAATAAACCAACTTCTCTTAAGAGATAAATGGGAGAAAACATCAAATAATATTGGACCTGCAGCTGTGGTTCCAATAATTCCAGGACGTCCTTCGCCTGTCGCATTCCCCACCCAAACGGCAACTACATAATCAGGGGTGCAACCAATTGCCCAAGCATCTCTGTTGCCATAACTTGTTCCGGTCTTCCACGCAATTTTCGAGGAGGAGGAGTATTGTTCCCATGAAGCTTCCATATGTGGACGATTAACGCTTAATAAAGCTTGAAAAGTTTCATAGATAGCAGCAGCGTCAAGTTTAGAAGTTGTTCGAGTAAGTGATGAGTTGGTCGATGGATGCGGAAGGATTAAACTTGCATCTTCCCATGTGCTGGTAGTGTACATGTTTTCATTGTTGTAATAGTTTAATGTCTTGGTCATTCCAGCATAAGCATTGGCAACATCCCATAATGAAGATTCAGCACCTCCAAGGATTAAAGACAAACCATAATGTTCAGCACTTTTGGAAATATGACTTTGTCCTATTGATCTCAACTTATGAAGAAACTTGTCTATTCCGTATTGTTGGAGAAGATATACAGACGGAATGTTTAAAGATTTAGCCAAAGCTTCACCTGCTTTTACAGCGCCTTCGTTTTTTTCGTCATAGTTTTTGGGGGTGAAATGATCAAAATTCATGGGGACATCTGGAATCAACTGATTGTTGTGTATCAGTCCTTCTTGTATCATTGAAGCATAAAGAAAAGGCTTTAGAATACTTCCAGAACTTCTGGGAGCACGGATGATGTCAACATACTTTTGATGTTCTTTTTCTGTTGCAGAATTCCCCAAATAAGTAACCACCTCGTTGTTGCGAACATCAATAACGAGTAATGCTGAGTTGTGAATATAATTATGATTCAAATGCATTTGGTGTTGTGCCAAAATTTGGGTGAACTTTTCTTGTTTACTCATATCCAATGTTGTCCTCATACGTTTCCCTTTTTGGCCTTTCTTGATGGCTTTTTCCAAAAGATGAGGTGCAAGAGAGGGCAGCTTTTTTGGAGCTCCAATTAAGGGCTCTTCTAAAGCAAGTTCATAGGTTATGGCATCAATCTTTTGATGTTCAAATAAGGTTTTCAATACTTTGTTGCGTTTTTCTAAAAGGATTGCTCTGTTTTTTCCTGGGTGAACTAACCCTGGAGCATTGGGAAGCACGGCTAAAGTAGCAGCTTGCGACCAAGATAATTCATGTGGTGGTAGTCCGTAATATCGCCAAGATGCAGCCTCTAATCCTACAACGTTTCCTCCGAAAGGCGCATGTGAAGCATAGAGGGTTAATAACTCTTCCTTGCTGTAGCGCAACTCCAAACGAAATGCCCAAATAGCCTCTATAGTTTTGTTGTAGAAGGTTCTGTCTCGATTTCTCGCCATTCTTGCAATTTGCATGGTAATGGTGCTTCCTCCGCTGACAATTTTTTGGGCTTTTAAATTACTTAAAATAGCACGGCCGATTGCTCGAAAACTGACTCCTGTGTGGGCATAGAAATCATGGTCTTCAAATGCGATTATCGCGGCGTTGAATTTTTTAGGAGTGCTGTCCATTTCTGGAAACCTCCATTGACCATCATCAGCAATGCGGGCATTCATCAATTGACCTTCTTTGCTGAGCAAAATTGTAGAAGTTGGGTGGTCAAATAAAACAGTAGGCAAACAACCTAGAAAGTAAACGAAGAATGCCAATATTGCAAAGTACGTTAACTTTCTAGGTGCAAAATAAAACCTGTATTTTCCAATCTTGATTCGCACAATTATTTTTGTCCAGGTGAAACAACTTTTACAAGTGCCCCCTTCTTTAAAGCTGAAATGCTAGCATCATACATGGCTTCGATATGAACCGCAGGCATGTAATATTCTCCTACATAAGCAGCATGAAGTTTAACCTTAATTGTTTTACTCTGATTTTTTCTTAAACTAAAGTAAGAGTAAACACGGTCATCGCGAATGTCTTGATAATCGATATGATTTCCTTCATTTCCTGAATAACCAAGGTCCATTCTTTGATTGCGAATCTCCCATCCACTTGGAAATATCTGTGATAAAGCCAATTCTTTATAATGACCTCTCTTTCCAGGATTTGAAACGGTTACTTCTACAGAGAAATCTGTTCCTTGCTCTATGGTGTATGGACTAATGATTTCATTGGCAGAATTTCTATAAACAACATCCAATAAAACATCTTTAGATCTTGAAATCTCATTACCTGCCAAAGGAGTTCCTGTAGCAATTATTCGAGCGAATAAGAAACCGTCATTTGAATTGTTGACTGTAAGTTCAACATTGGATTGACGAGGACTTACTTCAAGGTCGATGAGTTCAATGGCTTTGTTGCTGGAGATGTTCACTGTTTTATTTTGATAAATGAAGCTCGCTTTTATTCCATTCTTAGGTTTATTGTTTTCTGTAAATAAAGCAATAGCCATTAAAGAATAAGCAGTAGTTTGAGTACTCATCCATCTGTCTTGACTCAATACATCAGAAAGTTCCTTTACCAATACGGCAGCTTCTGCTTTTTCGCCCATAAGGGTTAGTGTTTCGATAATCATGGCTTGATCTCGGTGATGATTTCCATACGAGTGGCTTAATTCTGTATAAGGTGCAATACGCGTAGCTTTATCCTTGATAATACTTTTAGCGACTTCGTTTTTCCCAGCGATTTGATAGGCCGCAGCCAATCTCCATGCCGCTTGAATTGATAAGTCTTTCTGTGAACGAAGTTTGTTCATAGCACTGAGGACAGGTTCTCCTGCTAATGCTAAACTATATAATCGGTAGGCTTGGGGTAAATCTGAATTGCGATAATTGTTATGATTTCTAGCACTCCAATTTTTGGCTTGATTTTTTTGATAATTGATCCATTTTTCTTTCAACCCATAGGGTAAAGCATAACCTTTCTTTTCTGCTTCTAAGAAAAAATGTCCTGCATAAGTAGTTGCCCAATCTGAGGAGCTACCACTGCCTTGCCAGAAAGCCAACCCTCCGTCATTCAACTGATGCTTTTGAATCTTGTTGATTACCGAACGGACATTATTGTCTATTTTTACTTTGGTTTTTGCATCGATTTCTATGAGCGAACTCAAATACAATTGAGGAAATGCTCCTGAGGTACTTTGTTCAAGACATCCGTGAGGATAGCGAATCAAATACCCAAGTCTTTTTTCAAGATTAATAGGAGGGATAGTAGACAATTCTAATTTGGCTGAATTGCTATTGTCCATTCCCGGAAGATTTAAGCTACTCGTCCATGAAGCATTGCCGTCAATAGATCCCGCATTGAATACCGTAATGGGTAGATTGGGTTGTCGCACTTCAATATCTATAAGGTAGCTTGACTTTTCATTTCCACTTGTAGCAATCACTTCGACTTTTGCAGCGCCTGTATTTGTTCCTACTTCTAGGTTAAAGTTCACCACTTGGTCCCCTACATTGTTAAAAGTGATTTGTTGTTGAGCAGAACCGACAACTTTTACTAGGTCGTTGGTTTTTACCTGGAGTTTTACATTCTTTACTTTTTGATCCATAGCAAAAACATTAACAGGCAATTGAACTTTTTCTTTTGGCCCTAAGACACGGGGTAAGGTTGCCAATACCATTAATGGTTTTTTAACTGGAGTTGTTTTCTCTGTACTTCCATAGGCGCCATCTTGCCCGGCAATTACCATTGTTCGTACTGAACCGATGTAGTTAGGAACGCTGATCTTATGTTTAGCAGAACTTCCTCCTTTTAAATGGAATGGTCCAATGAAACGCACCATAGGTTTAAATCGTATCGGTGTGTCGTCTCCCGGATTGATTGCCATATCTCCACCAATGGTTAATATGTTCTCTACTTTTGCGCCGTAAGCTCCAATCACATGGTCAAATAAATCCCAAGTTTTAACACCAAGTGCTTCACGAGCATAAAAGTGATTCCAAGGATGAGGTGTTTTGAAACGGGTTAAATCTAAAAGTCCTTCATCAACTACAGCAATCGTGTAAGTCATATCGCGACTGTTTTTCTCATTTACTTCAATGGTAAATGACGATTCTGGAGCTAATTCATCAGGCATTTTAATCACTGGTTCAAGGACAGTTAAAGGATCTTTAACTATGATTGGTACGATACCATACATTCTAATTGGAGCATCATTTTCGGTTTGTTTGTGTTGTTGTAAGAAGGTGATGTGAACATAACAATTAGGCGCTAAATCAGCTGTTATTGGTAATTCGAATGAGGTTTCACTACCAATGGTTTCTATCCAAAAAGCGTCGATTACTTTCTTGCCATTCTCAATACTGATTAATGCTCTTCCATCTTTTGCAGAAGGGAAACTAAGCTGCGCTTTCTCACCTGTGGAATAGGACTCCTTATCGGCTGAAAAAACCAACATGTTCGCACCGTCTGGTGTTTCACGACCTGCTCTTGACATCCAACTTGGCCAATCAAAATAAGCCATGATTCCAGTTGAATGTCCGCTCTTTTTATCGGTAACCTTGATGAGGTAACGTCCCCAATCATATTTTTCAATTTTGGTGCTTGTTTTACCGTCTCCGCTTGAATTTGTAGTAATGGTCTCACGTGAAATCGGAGTTACACTGTTTCTATTGATGTAACTCGCAACGTTGTTGGATCCGCTTTCCCACCACCAACTCCATTCAATTCTGTATACTTCCACCTCCAACTTTCTATTGCCAACTCTTTCTCCTTTTTTGTTTAAGGAAACAATAGGAAAGTGATATGTTGAGTCTGTTTGTAAGGCTCCATATCTGTTGATTTCAGGAGATTGTATACCAACGAAGTAATCATAGGGCGCATAGTTTACAGCCATTTGATCTGTACTAAAGTCTCCACCTTTTTCAAACGCCCGTGTTGTAAAAATTGCTTTTAGCATTCCTGGTGCTTGATCATGAACCTCTATTTTTTCATTGAATGTTAACTTTCCTTCGTCGTTTAATTTGCGTTCTAAAAACTGCTCGTCGGAAGGATAAAAAGATTTGCTTGGATCATCAAATGAATATTTTTTAAATCCTTTAAACACTGTTGGGGTAGAGAGGAATTTTAAAGAAATATCTGTTTTTAATTGTCGTGCAGGCGCTCCATGAAGCCATTGAACTGATAAATCACCTTTAACATGTGGGTTGGATGCGCTGATGAGGTCATTGTCAATGTTAAGTTTGATTTTGAGACGATTAGGTTTGATGGTTTCAACTTTGATTGTTTTTGAAAAAGTTGCTCCTCCAACTTCTACTCGTGCATTCCAGTTTCCTGTTGGAGCATCGGCATCGGTTGTGGTAGTGAAGTTATAAAAACCGTTGAGGGATTCTTTTCGTACTTCTCTTTTAACCAGTTGACCTCGGGCATTAAATAGTTCGAAAATGACAGGGTGATTCTCAGGGATCACTTGGTCTTTGTCTTCTAAGATGAAGTTTAAGAACAAAGTATCTCCCGGACGCCAAACGCCACGCTCACCATAAATGAATCCTTTAATTCCATCTTGAACAGTTGCACCATCGATGTCAAATCGACTTAAGGGTAATGCATTTCCATTTCCTAAACGTAAATAACCTTTTTTGTTATTGTGCTCTACAACAATGAAAAAAGGTGTTCCTTTTAATGCTTTCGTTCTGGCAATTCCTTTATTGTCTGTTGTTACTTCCGCAATTAGTTGTTGTTGGAAATCGTAGAGCTTTACTTTTGCCGCTTGAATTGGTTGAGTACTCACAATATCTGTTACTGTTACCATGGTTTCACCATTGGTCCCCGATTTGGCAATAATCCCAATGTCAGAAGCGAAAATGTTTTTTACCACGCTTTTGTTTCTGTAGAAAGAGTAGGAGCATGGGTCGTTTTGTTTATTGTAATCATAGCCTTCGAAGTAATCATAATTGTAATAATCATAGCCCCAGTCGTTGATGTACTCCCATTTTTCAGCATCAGCATAATCTTTTTCATCCCAATCGCTTTCATCTCTAACAATATGTTCTTCACTTTCTGCATTGTTACACGGATAAACTGAATGGTGCTTTCTAAATCCAATTTCAACACGGTAGATGGCGCCTTGATCTACTTTGATGTATTCTGATAAATCCAGGTTAAACCTATTCCATTTCCCTAAATCAACAGGTTTATCTTCGGCAAGATATATGGTTTTTTTGCGAATCACTCGACCAATACGTTTCAATTCATCACTGCCATCAAAATTGTTGTTTTGAAAGAACTGAGTAACGTTATTTTCAAAGATTTTAATGATACGAACATCAACGGCTTTGATGTTGACCGCCTCAAAAGGGACCAGCATATTGTTTGAAGAAGGCAAAATACTTCCTTTTCCAACCAATCTAACCGCAGGTTCTATGGCTTTGAAATCTACACTAATACTTTCTGATTCTCCGAATTTGTATCCTTTTACATTTTGGATTGCAGCATTCAATATTAAAGTATGTACACCTTGTAAACGACCAGCAGGGTATACCCTTAATTCATTTGTTGAAATTGCTGTTTTGACATTACTTGTACCGCGAATTTCAACTAAACCTTTAAGGTTTTGATTGGACAGTAGTGGATCAGAAAAACGTACAAGAACATATTGTTCTGGATGTTGAACTATGGTTGTTCCAGTAATTTTAAAATCACTAAGTGAGGGCACTTCATGTTCCACATCTTGGCTTGCTTTATCTCCATCTGTGTATGTGTTCCAAGTCACCTTAACATTTCCCGCGGATTTCATTCTTTGAACGCTGTCTACAACAAGACTGTACAGTCGGTCGTTTCCTTGCTGGGTCCATTTTGCCTTTTTTGTTTCACCATTCACTGTAACTTTTACGTTTTCTTTTAGTGTTTCAGCAGAAATAACATCAGCGGTCATAGCAGTTCCTAAAAACTGATAGTAATCCATAGATTCATTGGAGTAGCTTTTTAGTCCATCCACGTCAAAATTGATCGCTTGTTTAATTATACTGAAAGGGAACTTGAAGGTTTTTAACTCTTTAGGGACATCATTTACTTTTCCCAAATCGAATTCAACCCAGTAGGTTTCGCCAGATTGAAGGTGTTCTTCTGGAATAAATTCAAGTGTATATTGGTCAGACCAAACTGTTTTTCCTTTCACAGCTGGAGAAATCTTAATGAAATCGTCTTTTATTGCCTGGTTAGGTATAATCTTTTTTGAATAGGCTTCAGTCAGCTGGATTTTAATTGGTGCGGCAGCTGATATTACTCCAGATGTAAAAGAACTGATGTGCTTTTGGAATTCAGGATTGATTTGAAATTCTTCAGGACTTTCTTCACTACAACTTGAGATGATGAAGGTTAGGGCTATTAAAAGTAGAAGCGTGCGTTGAAAGAAGTGTGGAATCATATCGATAGTTTAATTTGAAAATATCCTAAACTTTATGAAGTTAAAGAGAATAATTATGAGTGGTGTTAAGTGGGAGGTGGAACTTATTAACAAAATCATTTAGTTTGTTGATAAGCATCAGTTGTCTTAATGGTTTACGTTGTATTGGTATGCGGGATTGGTCATTGAAAGGTGAAAAGTGTTGTAGATCAGTGTTGTCTCTGTGGCACCTGCTCAAATGTCTGAAATCAAAACGATTTATAATTATTAATAGCGTGAGCAGGTTTTTTTAACTAACTTATTGTTAAATTAGAATCTTGGAATTTAATAACGCTTGTGAAATGGAAATAAATTGGGCAGATTTTACAAAAATAGAAATGCGTGTAGGAACTATCCTCACTGCAGAAATTTTTAAGGAGGTAAGAAATGCTGCTTATAAAATGACCATTGACTTCGGGGAGCATGGAATCCGAAAATCTTCTGCCCAAATCACGAAATTGTATCAACCCGAAGAGCTAATCGGAAAGCAAATCGTTGCCGTGATGAATTTTCCACCCAAACAAATTGCCAACATGATGAGCGAATGTTTGGTTTTAGGTGGAGTAGAAGGGGAGAAAGTAACACTCATCAATCCTGATCAAAAAGTTGAAAATGGTACTCGAATTGCCTAAGGATTATATTAGTACTTTTGCAATAAGACAATCTAATTGGTAAATATTAACGATAATTCAATGCAATGAAAAATAGAATAATAGTAATGATTTTCCTTGGAGGAGTCACCATGCTTTCATCTTGTAAAAAGGAACATGTTGTGGATTTTGGTAAAGAAGATCCAATAATAGCCGATAATAATGTCGTTAATGTTACAGGTACCGAGTGGGTTCGCGTTGAGGAGTCTTATTTTTTAGATAAAGAAATAAAAGGAATCGGCACAGTAGAAGGGAATATGGTACTCACCTTTATGGACTTCATTGATCAAGGGACTTACTTTTTATCTGGACACCTTTCAGACGATACTACTGTCGTGAGACATGGACTTCATTATTGGCCAAACGGACCAGGTTTGGAAGACATAGAGATTGTTGATGGGAAAGTATATTCAACTGGCTATTGGGATGGTAATGGATTGTGGGAATTTAAAATTGACGAAATCAATAGTTTGCCATACAATAGTTGGGACCCAGCTGGTGCATACGGAATTCAACCTAAAGCATTCACTATTTTTGGTACAGAGAAAATTGTTGGAGTTGACGCCTCTCCATACGTTCGTTCATTGTCAGGGAATATAAGTTTTCCCGATTTTGACCATTCTTCTACTGTTAGAATTCATAACCTTATTGAATACAAAGGAGACTTGATTTGTGCAGGGCAATTTACTTCTTCAAATGGTACTGTTTTGAATAACATAGCAAGGTGGAATGGTTCTGAATGGCTTGCTTTAGGAAATGGTGTAAATGGAGCGGTAAGAGATCTGGAGATTTTTGAAGGGAAATTAGTCGTGGGTGGAAAGTTCACAGCAGCGAGCGGTAATACAGATTGTTCACAAATTGCAATGTGGAATGGTACAAGTTGGGAACCAATGGATAAAGGCCTTATTGGCGGATTTAATGGAGTGCATAGAATTTTTGTTTATGAAAATCAATTATTTGCTGGTGGAGACTTTAACGGAACTACAGTAATAAATTCAGAAAACATTATAAAATGGAAAAATGGTAACTGGATAGGGTTACCGAATACAGTTCCTGAACCAGTCGGAGAAATAGGACTCTACAATGGGAAGTTATATGTTGCCAATAAATTCCATGTCATGAATGGAAACTTTTTGATGAGACTACAATAGGTTAATTACATACCTTCTCATTGCGATTTTCAAGTTGGTTTTAAAGAATGAACATGCAAAGATTGAATTGTAACCCCCCTCATACGTAATTCCCCCATTCGTAATTGTTTCCATTCGTAATTGATTATTTCACCTTAAACTCACTTGTTTTATGGAAAGTAATATTAGGATAATCTCTTTCGGCCATTTCTAATAGAAAAGAAGTTTCTGCCAAGAATACATAATTACCATCCTTGTCCTTAGCAATGCTTCCAACTTTTGCTTTTAAAAACTTATCTATTTCTGCAGGTTGATCTGAAGTGATCCAACATGCTTTATGATAGTTCATTGGCGTGAAAGAACACTTCGCACCATATTCATGGAGTAAACGGTATAGGATAACCTCAAACTGCAGTTGTCCAACTGTACCAATGATTTTACGACTTCCTGGTTCTTGAATAAACATTTGAGCCACTCCTTCATCCATTAATTGACGAATTCCTTTTTCCAGTTGTTTTGATTTCATTGGATCATCATTACGCAATTCTTGGAAGAATTCGGGAGAGAATGATGGAATTCCTACGAAATTAAAGTCTTTTCCTTCGGAAAGTGTGTCTCCAATTTTAAAGTTCCCCGTATCATACAAACCAACAACATCACCAGGATATGCTTCATCGACAATGCTTTTGTCTTGCGCCATAAAAGAAGTCGGATTGGCAAATTTCATTTTCTTTCCTTGTCGTACATGCTTATAAAAAGTATTGCGTTCAAATTTTCCTGAAACAATACGAAGGAAAGCAATTCTATCTCTGTGATTAGGATCTAAGTTGGCGTGAATTTTAAAAACGAATCCTGAAAATTTAGGGTCAGAAGGCTCAACAAATCCATCGTCAGTATCTCTGCCTCGAGGTGATGGAGAAATCTCAACGAAGGCTTCAAGTAATTCACGAACACCAAAGTTGTTTACTGCACTACCAAAGAATACTGGAGCAGTTTTTCCGCTTAAATAGTCTTCGTGGCTAAATTCATCATAAACACCATCTACTAATTCAACCTCTTCACGTAATTCGTTGGCTGCTTTTTCTCCAATAATTTCATCCAATTCTGCATTGTCTAAATCATTGAATTTTACCAATTCTTCACTGATGCCCGTTTTATTTCCGTGAAATAAGCTTAATTCCTTTTGATACATGTTGTAAACCCCCTTGAATTCATCACCCATTCCAATAGGCCATGCAAGAGGACGAACACCAATACCTAATTTGGTTTCAATTTCATCCAGAACTTCAAAAGCGTCTTTACCATAGCGGTCCATCTTGTTAATGAAAACGATAACAGGTGTGTTTCGCATTCGACAAACTTCCATCAGCTTTTCGGTCTGACTCTCCACACCACTTGCATTGTCGATAACTAAAATAACGCTATCCACCGCTGTTAGTGTACGGTATGTATCTTCAGCGAAATCCTTGTGACCAGGAGTGTCAAGAATATTTATGTGTTTATCACGATAGTCAAAAGCCATTACGGAAGTAGCAACAGAAATTCCACGTTGCTTCTCAATCTCCATAAAGTCAGAAGTCGCTGTTTTTTTAATTTTGTTACTTTTTACTGCTCCCGCTGTTTGAATTGCACCACCAAACAATAAGAGTTTCTCCGTTAGAGTCGTCTTTCCTGCATCGGGATGGGCAATAATTCCAAACGTACGTCTTTTTTCTATTTCCTTTTGATTCGTCATAAATATCGGGGCATTAGTCGAATACATAAAAATCGCATTCGAATTCGTGTGCAAATGTAATGACATTTTATTATTTTCGTTGCGCTATGCTCAATAAAAAACCCCTTCAAACGATTGCACTGCTTGGTGTAATGATTCTCTTTTTCAGTTTTTCGATTGAAAATAAACCCGTAAACTATAAAGCAAAATCGAAGGCTGAAAAGAATGCTGAACGATCGCTGATTTCTGGTCAGCCAACTGCTAAGAACTATTGGGAACAGTATGTATACTCTAATTATCAGTGTTTAGGAGATAGCTCTTTAAGTTATGATGCTTTTTATAATGGTTTAAAAGGATATTACGCTTTAAAGGAGGAAGGGGTGCTGAAACAAGAAGGGATTTTAACCATTGTTGACTTTACTCAACATTCATCTAAAGAAAGGATGTATGTTATTAATGTGGAGACTTTTGAAATCATAAAAAAGTCACTATGTGCTCACGGAAAGAATACGGGAATGGAAAAAGCTACACGTTTCTCAAATATTAGTGGTAGCTTACAAAGTAGTTTGGGGTTTTTCCTTACTGCCGAAACCTATTCGGGAAAGTTTGATTATGCCATGCGTTTGGATGGATTAGAAGCCGCTAACTCAAGGGCGAGAGAAAGGGGAATTGTTGTGCACGGTGCGAATTATGCGACACCTGATTTTTTAAAACGAAACGGAGGAGTGTTAGGTAGAAGTTTTGGTTGTCCTGCCTTACCTAAAGAAGACGCAACAGAAATTATTGATGAAATAAAAGAAGGTACATGTTTCTTTATCTATGCAGACAATTTGAATTACCTAGAAAGTTCTGAGGTGATTAATCAGTCAGAATTTCTGACTTTCTTTAAAGCTTAGTCGGGAAGTGAAATGTTCTTTATGCAATTGTAGTGTATTCCAACATAAGAAGACTTTTAATTTATAATGATTTTTGTCTGATTTAGGTTTTTGTTTGAATTCTATGATGTATCCTTGTTTTTTTATTTTAATTCATTGCATGTCAAATAATTCTTAAACTAACCAATGAGAGTCTAAGGTGAAGCCAAAATCATAATCGCTCATGAGTCCCTATTAAATGTTAAAACTTTGATTTGTTTTTAATTAAATCGAGAATTCACTTGCTATATCAGATGAGTTGAAGTATATTTGTGCTTTATATTTTTAATTATTTATTATGCCACAAGGAACAGTTAAGTTTTTTAACACAGAAAAAGGGTTCGGATTCATCGTACCAGAAGAAGGAAATGATGTATTCGTACACGCAAACGGACTAATCGACGAGATTCGTGAAGATGACAAAGTTGAGTTCGACATTGAAGAGGGAAGAAAAGGATTAAACGCTGTTAACGTAAAAGTTATCGGTTAGTATACAATTTATTTTAAGTACTCTAAAAGGCTACCGAATTTCGGTAGCCTTTTATTTTTGTCTAAACTTTTTTATTTAAAATCATTCTAATTAAGCCGATAAATGTATTATATTTGCTAGCATGAAAGTCATTATAGCAGATAGCAACGATATTGTACGTGTAGGATTACGCACCATCTTGGCTTCGGACTCAATTGTAAACGTTGTTTCGGAGGCTACTTCGAGTGAGGAATTAATTGAGCAACTAAAGTCCGTACAAGCTGATGTCATCTTGTTAGATTATACTGCTCAAAACTTTTCAATCGATGTTATTCCCAAAGCTTTAAACGCCAACAAAAGAATTAAGATTATTGCAATTACTCCAGAGCAAAATCCTGCAATTATAATTGATGCTTTAAAATCAGGTGTGGTAAGTTACATCAAAAAAGATTGCGATATTCCTGAAATCCTTGCTTCTGTTAGAGAAACTGCTGGGGGGAATAAGTTTTTTTGTGGACAAATTTTAGATTCCATCCGTCGTGCCTCAATTGATGTGGAACATCTTGATTTGGAAAACTTCTCATGTGAACCGGTTTTACTTTCTGAAAGAGAACTTGAAATTATAAAATTCATCGCAGAAGGAAATACCAATGCCCAAATTGCAGAGCTATTGTGTTTGAGTCCTCACACCATTACAACACACCGTAAAAATATTATGGCTAAACTCGGGACAAAAAACACCGCTGGGATTGTTATGTATGCAGTGAAATCTAACTTGGTGAGCCCAAACAAGTTTTTGTTTTCAAGAGACCAATAGGGGGATGAATTTTTTAATTACGAATTACGAATTACGAATTACGAATTACGAATTACGAATTGAAAATTCTTCATCTTTCGCAAGCCATACGTAAATCATAAATTCATAGTTAATAATTTGCAATTTACAATTGACTATAATCTATCCCATCAAAGTTTCCTGAACTCATCATTAGCAACACCATATTGTCTGTACTTTCTTTTTCTATAAAGTCCAAAACCTCTTGAGTTTCTGTTTCGACTTGGACATTTTTACCAAATGCTTCGTAAACATCTTCTTTCGTAATCGGATCTAATTTTTTGTGTGCAACAACTTTTGGACTGAAGTATACCAATGCTTTATCTGCATTTTTCATAGCGTCCTTGTATTGCGGTAGAAAATCTTTCTTTAATGATGAAAAAGTATGCAATTCCATACACGCCACTAATTTTCGATCTGGAAATTGTTCCTTAACAGCGGAAGTAGTTGCTTTTAACTTGCTTGGCGAATGGGCGAAATCTTTATAAAGTATTCGTTCTGGAGTTTCGCTCACTTTCTCTAAACGCTTTCCAGCGCCTGTAAAGTTTTTCATTGCTTTTAAGAAGTCATCAGGTGATATACCTAATGCTTCAACAACATTTAATGCACCATATAAATTCTGTAAATTGTGCGCACCAAAAATGTTTAAAGGATAATGTTGACCCTTATAATGAAATACCGTTCCTTTTTCATTAACATCATACTGAGGAGTAGTATAAGGAACAGTTTTTAATCTGTCTTTTTGTCTTGTGGCAACTTCTTTTACATCAGGGTCTTCCTCGTTGTAAACCAATACACCTTTGTCTTCAATTATTTTACAAAACTGATCAAATTGGTCAACATAGTTTTCATAAGTAGGAAAAACGTTAATGTGATCCCATGCAATTCCACTGATCAAAGCAATATGTGGTTTGTATAAATGAAACTTTGGTCTTCTATCAATTGGAGAGCTTAAATATTCATCGCCCTCAAGAATAATAACGTCATTTTCTTCGGTTAATTTAACCATACAATCATAACCTTCAAGTTGTGCCCCAACCATATAGTCAACGGGGAAATCCAACACCTGTAAAGCATGTAGAATCATTGATGTAATGGTCGTTTTACCATGGGAGCCACCAATTACAACACGTTTTTTATTTTTTGATTGCTCAAAAATATATTCTGGGTAAGAATAAATATTAAGACCCAATTTTTTTGCTTTAGCAAGTTCTGGATTGTCAGCTCGAGCATGCATTCCTAAAATTACTGCGTCTAAGTCAGGTGTTATCAACGCTTCATTCCACCCGATTTGTTCAGGAAGTATGCCTTCTTTTTTTAATCGTCCTTTAGAGGGTTCAAAAATCTCATCATCAGATCCGGTAACATTGAATCCTTTTCTTGATAATGCAATGGCTAAATTATGCATAGCGCTTCCTCCGATGGCGATAAAATGAACTTTCATAAACTTCTTTAATTTTCAGTGTAAATTAAAGAATCTTTTAGAAATGAATAAAGTAAAATGAATAAATTTTCTCTGTTTTTTATCTTGTTTAGCGCCTGTGTTGACTAATATTCGCCCTTATTCCCAAATAAAAGAGATGGTTTCACATTTTAAGACTTCTCCATTTTCAAATACAACTTCTAATTTAAACCGTTGTGGGCCAGTTGTAGAATCATTTTTGACCATTGCAAAAGGAATCCTGCGTTCATGATCAAAATGGATCGAATTTTTAAGGAAGTGGTTAAACGATTCTACTGAAAGTTGTGAAAAACTATCTGTTGTGTCATTATAAAAAGTTTTGATTAAAGTATAATCATTCAAAAGTTCACCACTCGGCACTCCCATAAACTCTTCGTTTGATGTGAGTTTTACCGTTTGTGCTTTATGTTTTACTCCATGTCTGCCAGGTTCGCATTTTTGGGTGGCAAAAGCAGAGTTTAATCCAGATAAAGAATGATAGAAGGAGTTGTTGTTTTCGGCGACGAAAATGGACTTCAAATTAAGGTTAAACAAAACCGTGTCTGCAGCTGTTGTGTCTTCTGAATACATAGGTGTCTTACTCCAGGTGTACATATCGTTGTACTGATATGTGTTTGTAACCGAAAATAAATCTGCATTCATTGTTACGGGTTGCCAATATTTTTTCTCTTCTCTACAGCAAGAAATAATTACTAACGATGATAGTCCAAGAGTGAAAAGTATACTAAGTCCTAATTTTTTCATTGTTCATATATTTTTAATTAATCCAAATTTATTTTTTTACTGAAAAGAAATGGTTAGGGTTTTCCCTATAACGACGATAATTTAATGAAAAGGGTTTGTCTTTTTTTGAATTAAAATCATAGTTAATAAAATTTTAGGGCTATTTATTTTAGTAATTTTACACCATGAAGAAACGTCTATTCTTTCAATGTACGTATGATGGTACAAATTATTCTGGTTGGCAAAAACAACCTGAGGTAAGAACAATTCAAGGAGTAATTGAGGAGAAGCTGTCAATGTTATTTGGTCATCAAATTGTTGATATTGTTGGTTGTGGAAGAACAGATGCGGGTGTTCATGCCAAAGAAGCCTACTTTCATGTTGATTTAGCTCCTTCGTTTTCTAATGATCAATTGCTGTATAAGTTAAACAATATGCTTCCTCTGGACATTGCTATTAATGAGATTATTGATGTTGGACCTGAGGCCCATGCACGTTTCGATGCTACCAAGAGAACGTATCATTATTTTATTCATCAAAAGAAATTGCCTTTTCACCAGAACGACAGTTGGTTTTTTCCCAGGGCATTGTCCATTGAAAAAATGAATGAAGCCGCTAAGTATTTATTGGGCAGACAAGATTTTACCTCTTTTTCCAAACTTCATACGGATGTCAATAATAATTTTTGTGAAGTTTATCACGCAGAATGGAAGGAAGTTGGAGATCAGTTGCGTTTCGAAATCAGTGCCAATCGTTTCTTGAGAAACATGGTTCGTGCTGTTGTAGGAACTTTATTAGAAGTGGGGAAAGGGAATGTTTCACCTGAAGGTGTAAAGGATATTATTGCCGCTGAAGATAGAGGAGAAGCGGGATGCTCTGTTCCAGCGAAAGGATTATTTTTGCAAAGTATAGAATATCCTTATATTTGATGAAATATTACTTAAGGAATATAAAATGAATACAATAATTGCCCAATTGACTTCTTTAATCACTACGCATAAATACCACTTATGAAAACAATTATTATTGTAGCTTTTACATTGTTGAGTGCGTTTATTGTTAACGCGCAAGGTTGGATGTCGCAAGGAGCTCGTGTGGGGGCGCTAGCAAACAATGGCGTTACATTCGTAGATGCGTTTTCTTTCCATCACAATCCAGGAGCTTTAGGATTTATAGAACAAGGAAGCGCTGGGATTTCCTACGAAAGTCGTTATGCTTTGAAAGAATTACAGTCCCAAAGTGTAGCCGTTGCTGTTCCTTTGAAGGTTGGAGTGATCTCAGTTGGTGGACAATTTTATGGTTATGATACTTACCGAACAACACGTGCGGGACTAGGCTACAGTATGAAGTTATCCGAAAAGATTTCTGCTGGTGTTCAATTCAATTATTTAGGTATGAATTTAGGCGCGTATTATGGCTCTAAACATGGAATTAGTGCAGAAGTAGGTGCTTTAGCAAAATTAAACAATAAAGTAAGCCTTGGGTTTTCAGTTGTCAATCTAGGAAGAGCAAAACTTTCTGAGTTCAAAGATGACCGTTTTGGAACCTTGCTTAGACTTGGAATTTCCTATCAGTTGATTGAAGAGTTACTTATTGTAGCAGAAGTTGAACAAGAAGTTACACACGATACCCGTTTGCGTGCGGGATTAGAATATCACCCAATAGATTTATTGTATATCCGCGCTGGAGTTCAAGGTGCCCCAATGGATTTCTCTTTTGGAATAGGATTGAAATATGAACGATTTAAACTAGACCTATCAACACAGTATAATCAGGTTTTGGGTTGGACACCAGCAGCTTCTTTTATTGTCGATTTTTATACCCCTAAACGATAATGAAACATCTAATTCTTATATCGTTTTTAATTCTTGGAGCTTTTGTTTTTGGACAAAGCAAAAATGAAGTCATTCAACAAAGAATAGAGTTTATTGCACAAGATTTAGAAGCTGAGGAAGTTTCGTTAGAAGATATTTTTGATGTTCTGAACATCTACTATGATAACCCACTGAATTTAAATGCAGCAACACAAGAGGAACTTCAGTCTTTATTATTGCTGAATGACTTCCAGATTAATGCATTGTTGACATGGAGAGAGGAGAAAGGACCTTTCAATACAATTTTCGAAATACAAGAAGTAGAATATTGGGATTTGTTGACTTTAGAAAATATTTTGCCCTTCGTTCGTGTTTCCAAAGTAGAAGAAAAGAAATCCGGAAACTTAAAAACATATTTGCAAGAAGGTAAGGTAGAAGCTTATTTTCGTTTTATTCGAAACATCGAAGATAAAGCAGGCTATGCTGATGTTACAGACGAAGAAAGAGAGCAGAGTAGTAAATATTATTGGGGAGATCCAAATAAACTCTACTCGCGTATAAGGTATACCCATAAAAATGATTTGAGTATTGGAGTCACCATGGAGAAAGATCCAGGTGAACAATTGTTCGGAAAGAAATCACCTTACGGGTTTGACTTTTATAGTGCTCATGCCTATTACGCAGGAAGTAAATGGCTAAGAAAAGCTGTGGTTGGTGATTATCAAATTCAGGTGGGACAAGGATTAGCGCTTTGGACAGGGTATGGATTTAGCAAAACAGCAGACGCAACTTCTGCACGGAAAAATGCACGTGGATTAAGACCTTATACATCAACAGATGAAGTTCGATTTATGCGTGGTGCAGGTGTGGAATTAGGAATTAAAGATTTTTCATTGACTACTTGGGCTTCCTACAAAGGAGTTGACGGTTCGGTTGAAATGTTGGACACCCTTGATTCAGAGGAAGCAAGAATGGCTTCATCGATTAATATGACTGGGTATCACCGCACAACTTCTGAACTAGAACGTAAAAATAGTTTAATGGAGTTGATTTATGGCGCAAACTTTAAGTATGAAATACGTGGATTTCAAATTGGAATTACCGCTGTTCAACAAGCTTACGATGCCCATTATCAACGTTCAGATCAATTGATGAACAAATACCAATTTGCTGGGAAGGAACTCTTGAACCTTAGTGCAGATTACTCCTATATTTTTAGAAATGTAAGTCTGTATGGTGAAGTTGCACAAAGCAGAAGTTCAAATGCAGTAGCTGTGATTCAAGGGGTAACAGTAGCTATGGGACGAAGAGCGTCAATTACGGCCTTGTACAGAAATTACCCTAAAGATTATCATACTTTTTATGCGCAAGGATTTGGTGACGGAAGCAATACCAATAATGAATCTGGACTTTATCTCGGTGGTGCATTCAAGTTGAATAAAGCTTGGAGTTTGAATTCTTATGTTGACTTTTTTAAATCTCCATGGTTGAAGTTTAGAGTCGATAGTCCAAGTGAAGGTCACGAAGTCTTTAGTCAGTTGAAGTACCGTCCAAGTCCAAGGTTTGAAACCTACTTGCGTGTTCGTGAAAAAGACAAAATGATTAATGCCAGTGGAGAGTATGAAGGGAATATCCGTCCTATAGAACGTTATAAACAAAGAAAATACCAATTAGGTTTAACAGCAGATCTTGGCTCTGGATGGAAATGGCGTTCTCGTATTGATTACGTTACAGACCAACGTCCAAGCAGCGGGAAACAAGATGGATTTGCATTGACACAAGACCTACTTTATCGCCACAAGACCTTCCCTGTTGAAGTTTCTATGCGTTATGCCATTTACAATACCGACAGCTACGAAACCCGAGTTTATGCTTATGAATACAACTTAGAAAATGTATTCAGTATTCCTGCATACTTCAATAAAGGAAGTCGCGCCTACCTAATGTTGCGTTATACTTTTTTGAACGACCGTTGTGATTTATGGGTGCGTTATGCTGCGTTCATCTATAATCAAGAGGATGTGTTAAGTAGCGGTCCAGAAGAAATAACTGGAAATGTAAAAAGTGAAGTCGGAGTTCAGCTAAGGGTGAGGTTTTAAATAGGCGGTAAGCTGTAGGCTATAAGCAATAGGCTATAAGCTGTAGGCTTTAAGCAATAGGCTATAAGCTGCAAGTAGTAAGCTTGTTTTCGGGTTTGAAATAGGATATCTTCATGTCGAAAATACAGGAATAGAAAAAACATTCTAATTACGTTTTCGAAAAATATCAGCATACCACAATGAAGAAGAGCAAAAATGAAAAAGATTGGGAATGGTCAAGGCTATTTGATGTTTTTCGAAATATTGATTTTTGGATGTATATTGTTCTTGGCGTAATACTACTCCTATATAAGTGCAGCAAAGACTAAGTTGTTGTAACTACCGCCTAAATCTCCAAATCACTTTTCTCTAAAACATCCCAGGTATGATCCGCCAACAATTGAACAGTAGCTACGAATTCAAATGATTTTTTTGACCGTCCCCATTGGTCAGGGGCAATTAAAGAAAGCAAATAGGTCTTGTCCTCTTTCTGATATAAATGATAAATATGATTGATTAAAGGCTCAAAGCGCATCTCGGCACCGTAGATTTTTTCTGAAATAATTTTTCTGTCTTGTAATCCTTTTGCTTGACTGGCCAATAAATTCATTTGTTCATAGAGCTGTTTCAGTTGCATATCTGTTTGATGCTCCATGGCGTTCAAAGCTCTTCCTTTTAATTTCCCCTCATCTTCAGGCTTTACCAAAGCACTTCCAGCCATGTGAGGGTAAGGAAGATTGTGTGGATTTTCAGTAATATGATCAGGATCGATCGGATTGATGAAATCTTTATTTTTATTTTCGTTTTGCTCGTTTTCAGACATCTTTAATCAGCTTTAAAGGATATAACACGAAGATATGGATTTGGTTTAAAACGCTCAAGACTTTTTCTCTTTGTTTTTGAAGTGGGCTATTTAAAGAATAATCCTATTTTTGTATTCAAAGAAAATAAATATGGCAAACAATATTTTAAAAGGAAAGCGCGGAATTATTTTTGGAGCATTGAATGAAAAGTCAATAGCCTGGAAAGTCGCTGAATTAGCTCACGCAGAAGGAGCGGAGTTTGTATTAACGAATGCACCTATCGCAATGCGAATGGGAGAGATTAACGAATTGGCTAAGAAAACAAATAGTCAAGTTATTCCTGCAGATGCAACTAGCGATGAAGATATTGAGAATTTAATTGACCAATCAATGGAGATTCTTGGTGGTAAAATAGACTTTATCTTGCACTCTATTGGAATGTCTCCAAACGTACGTAAAGGGAAGCATTATACAGATTTAAACTACAAGTTCTACAGCCAAAGCCTAGATATTTCTGCAACTTCTTTGCATAAAATATTATCAACTTCGATGAGAAAAGATGCAATAAGCGAATGGGGTTCTGTTATTGCATTAACTTACATTGCTGCACAAAGAATCTTCCCAGATTACAACGATATGGCCGATGCAAAATCATTGTTAGAATCAATCTCTCGTAGCTTTGGTTACCACTATGGAATTAAAAATAAAGTAAGAATCAACACAATTTCTCAATCTCCAACAGCGACTACCGCAGGAGAAGGAATTAAAGGATTTAACGAGTTTGTTTCTTTCAGTGATAAAATGAGTCCATTAGGAAATGCTTCAGCTGAAGCGTGTGCAGAATACTGTATTTCTATGTTCTCTGATTATACTAGATACGTAACCATGCAAAACCTTTTCCATGATGGAGGATTTAGCTCAACTGGAGTTACACAAGAAGTAATCGATAAATTTACTGAAGAGTAATATTTGATCATAAATTTTAGAAAAGGGCACTGAAAAGTGCCCTTTTCTATTTGATAAGTAATTAATAATAAGTATGTTTATTCTGGTGATGTTTAAATCATTAACGATATACTATTATTAATTAACTCTACACCTATGAAAACACTATTGAAACTTATCGGATTAGCACTCTTGGTCTTTACATTTTCTTTTACAGATGTCAATAAAAAAACCATTGTTATTGACGTGGCTCACGGAGGAGAAGACCATGGTTGTGTGCATGAAAGCCATATTGAAAAGGAAATTGTAGCCAGCATTGCAAATAAGATCATTGATTTAAATCAAAATCCGAATACAAATATTGTACTAACTAGGGAGGCAGATAAATTTATTTCATTGGATGAACGGGCTAAGATGATCAATAATTTAAACCCTGAATTTGTAATTTCTTTACACGCTAATTATCACTATGATCAAGACCGTAATGGGACTGAAATATACATTTGTGAGTCTAATGCTGAAGCTCAGAAATCAAAAGAACTTGCAAATCATATTTCCCATAGCTTCAACAGTGATAGGGTAAAAGTTAGAAATGCTAATTTTCAACTTTTGAAGAATGTGGAATATCCGATAGCATTTATTGAATTAGGCTTCCTATCCAATGCTGAAGATAGAACGCAATTAATAAGTGAAAAAGGACAAACAGAATTTGCGTATTCAATTCTTAGGGCCATAGAAAGAGGTGTGAGGTGAGAAATCGATCAAAAACAGCCTCAAATTTATTCAGTTGAAAACGGACCAATTACTAAGATGGAGGAGTTTGCAACTTCCGAAGAGGTAGAATAAAACTAAAACAAAATATTTAGAGTATGAAAACTATCGAATATTCAAACGGGGAGATTACCATATTATGGAAACCATAAAAATGTATTCACTCAGGAATTTGTGTGAAAACATTACCGCAAGTTTACAATCCTAAAGAAAGGCCTTGGCTGAAGCCAGAAAACGCAACAACAGAAGAGCTGATCAATCAAGTATCGAAATGTCCTTCTGGTGCTTTGAGCCTTAAAAAGTGATATTTATTAAAAATAAAACAACCTATTTATTAAAGAAAGTATTTCATTTTTCAAGTTTGTTTCTTTTTCAAATCCGTATATTGGTCTAAATAACTCAAGAACTAATTTGTAAATGGGGTCGATTGGCATTATAGTGGTAGTTGTCCTCAGACTATTATCTGTTCGGTATAACTTACACTTACCAACGAATTTGAAATTCAAAAAAACAACATCATAGAATTAAGTAATAAGAAAACAACAATTATGTCAAACATCCAATTAATTATAGAAGAAAGAGCTGCCGATATTGGTAACTTTATGGTCGGGCGTTTACTGCCTTTTCGTAAAAAGAGAATGGTCGGACCATTTATATACATCGACCACATGGGGCCAGTGAAACTTAACGAGCGTCAAAATTTCGATGTGCTACCTCATCCACATATTGGACTTTCCACGCTGACATTTTTATTCGAAGGCAGCATTATGCACCGTGATACTTTAGGAAATGAAGTCGAGATAAAACCTGGAGCAGTAAACTGGATGACTGCAGGAAAGGGGATTGTCCATTCTGAAAGAACACCAGAATATTTACGAGAATCTGAGTTATTTATGCATGGATTACAAATTTGGGTGGCTTTACCTAAACATTTAGAACAAATGGAACCTGAGTTTTATCACATAGAAGAAGAAGGAATTCCTGCTTGGTCAGACGGAGATGTAGATTTTAAATTAGTTGCCGGTGAAGCACTTGGGAGAAAGTCTTCTGTTCCAGTGTATAGTAAACTCTTTATGATTGAAATTAAAAGCAAGTCGGAACAAGTAGTCAGTATCGGAGATCAATTGTACGGAGAATCAGGACTCTATATACTGGAAGGCAGCATCAAAAGTGGTGGACATGAATATGGACCAAAACAGATTTTAGTCGCTAAAGACAGTACTTTGTGTGAGTTTACTATCTCTGCCAATAGTACAATCTATATTTTTGGTGGAGAAGCATTCCCAGAAGAGCGTTTTATCGATTGGAATTTTGTTTCTTCTGATAAAGCATTGATTGAAGAAGCAAAACAGAAGTGGAAAGAGCAAACTTTTGATAAAATTGAAGGAGATGATGAGTACATTCCTTATCCAACGCGTAGATAAATATTAAATAAAGTTATATTTCATAAGGTTGTTATCACATTGATAGCATATTTCTCCAAAAATAAGGTTGTTAAATCTTGAAACGGTTGGTTGAAAAGCTATGTCACCTTGAGGAATTTCTTTGAAGAAAGGGTCGTTTTTGCAGTGATTAATATGAATTATGATTTTCAGTTAATTTTGTCATTTTGTTTTAAATCATTTCAAGTAAATAGTTATATCCTACAGCAACTAAGATAGCCAAACCAAAACTAAGTAATGTTCCGATTAATATGTACTCAGTTAGGTTTCTATCTTCCGCTCGTGATAAATCTCCAAATCTAAAAACAGACTTTGCTGCTAATAGAAAGCCAATTCCTTCCCAATAATTCATAAGAATGAATCCAAAAATGAATAATCTTTCCAGCATACCAATGTATAAACCTGCATTTTTCATTAAGGAATTCTTATTTTCCTCAGGCTTCCATTTTGACATTAAAACTTTTATCAAAACACCAATTACATAGGTTATCGCTATTAGGGAAACGGCTAGCAATAAATTGCTTGGACTATTTATGGCTTGACATGATAGGTTGAAAGGAGTATAGAGGTATACGACGCTTGCAATAATTAAAAGATGCAGTACTTGGTCAATAAAAAATAAAACAATTTCATTCAACTTCTTTTTATCTTCCAGCCTTAGTTTCAGTAAATCAAATAGGAAATGGCTAAATAGAATAATAAGGATGCCTGCCCAGTATTTAAAATCGAATAACAGCAAAGTAAGGAGTGAGAAATGGATGGCTATATGACATAACAATGCTTTATATCTTCTTCCATTTTTAGTGATTCTTTTCATCTGAATCATTTTACTCGTTTGAAAAACAAAATCTCCCAGAATATGTGCCAAGAGTAATTTCAGTGTTAAGATTAGCATAGTGCTACAATTTTTTCTTTATAATAATTATGTAAACGTAGTATTTCGTCATAACCTCCACGTTTTAAATGTTCACTTATATTTCCTTGACTTTTTTTGTTTAAAAACTCGGCCAATTCTTTTTGACTTTTATTTGGGTATATCAAGGTTGTTTTTATAATTTCAGATGTCGCTGGTGTCCATGAATTTATAGTAAGTGTTGCCAAAGAAAGTAATAAGTTTACAATGTGATCAAATTCCTGGTTCGAACTTCTGACCATTAAGGTTTCTCTTTTCATTACATCGAAGCATTCACCCGAATGAACAAATGCAGAGCCATTAGATTCTGTGATTTTCTTCGTACGATATTCTATCTTGCCTATACCAATAGCCATCCGTACATCTAAGTTTTTATCTTCTTTGATACTTGCTTTTATGATTAACGCAACATATAATGCATTTTTCGCATCAACTTTCAATTGAAAACTATCCCCGCGGTAAATTTCCCAATCTTGGGGTTCTTTTCCTATTGTATTTAATATCTCTTTTAGGTTTGGTAACCATAAAGAGGGTTCTACTAAACGAGAATTAATTATATCTCCTGTTATTACAGCAATCATGACATTGTTAATTTATTTAATCAAATATATCTATTCTAAAGCAGATAAACAAGGTTATCGGTTTAAAAGCAGATAATTATATTTATCGGGCTTATAGCAGATAAATCATTTCCGCTTCGCTATAGTAATATTGGCATATTGCCATTTTTTCTTTCATATAAGAAATGGCTCTTCTTAAAAGTCTCATGACAATCCCACGAATGAGTTTGATCATAAAAATACCTATGATAAAGGTTACAGTGGCGAAATTAACTTTGGTTCAAAGCTAAAAGCGATATCTTAAACAATTGTTTTTAAGTGTTCCCAAAATTCATTTTCCTTACAAACTGTTTTTTTTATAGTAAATAATATGCAAAGAAATAAAAACTTTATAGAGCAGGAATACTTTCTTTGGATTGTTAAGTCATCGATTTTTATTTCTAAAGACTTAAGCGAAATTTATTGCTCTCCATCTGCTTCGAAAATAGACTTTCTATATTCAATTCCCCACTTTGCAATTTCATTGATGACAGGCGCTAAAGTTGCACCGTATTCTGTTATTGAATACTCAACTGTGATGGGCTTGGTATCCATTACTTTTCTATTGACCAATTGATTCATTTCTAAATCTTGAAGTTCTTTCGACAGCATCTTAGTTCCAATTCCGTCAATTTCTCTTAATAGATCCATGAAGCCTAGCTTATTTCCTTCAATTAAAGTTCCAATAATATGGAATTTCCATTTTCCAGATAAAATACTCATGGTGTCACTAATGGCTTGCATTCGTATTTGACAAACGGGTGTGTCATTGATTACTGATTTCTTTTTCATAACTTTAAAAATGCTTTAATTAATTCGTTTATAGCAGATTGTTCTAAGGTAGTTCCCTATAGGAAAGTACTTTCCAAAAGGAAATGCATATCAAATATACAGTTAAATATCCGTATATTTGTTACAGCAACAATGAAGTATTAAAAAGCAAAATGCTTAAGATGAATTTAAGCCTTTTTTTACTTCATACGCAAGCTAAAAATGAAAACTAAATAACATTATGGTGAACAGATTAAATGTGATAGTATTAATCATAGCCTTGTTAAGTGTCACCACTTCTCACGGACAAACAAAAAAAGAAATTATGAAGAAAGAAACAACAACGAATCCGCTTTTATGTGATATAGAAACTGGAATGTGTGAAACGACTGCTGATACAGGTCAAGACACTCAAGTTGATGCGAAATTATCAGAAAATAAAAAAGTGAAATTAGTTTACTTTACAGATCCTATTTGTTCTTCTTGTTGGGGAATTGAACCACAATTGCGAAAACTAAAATTGGAATATGGGGAGCATATAGAAATCGAATACAGAATGGGTGGACTTTTGCCGGACTGGAATTACAACAGTGGTGGAATTAGCTCTCCTAAAGATGTGGCAGGTCATTGGGACGAAGTAAGTGTTCATTATGACATGCCAATTGATGGAGATTTATGGTTAGAAGATCCATTAAATTCATCTTATCCTCCTTCGATTGCTTTTAAAGCTGCGCAAATGCAAGATGAAGAAAAAGCGTTCTTATTTATGCGTGAAATGCGAGAATTGGTTTTCTTGAAAAAGAAAAATATCGCTAAATGGGAACACATGGCAACTGCAGCCAAGACGGTAGGCTTGGATGTTGATCAATTGAAGATTGATTTCGAAGGAAAAGCTAAAGATTTATTCCAGGAAGACTTAAAAGTAGCGAGAGATTACGGAGTAAGAGGGTTTCCAACGGTTTATGTGATAGATGATGCTGGAAATAAAGACATTGTTTATGGTGCAAGACCGTATGCTTTTTATGAAATGGCTATTCTAAAAGTAAACCAAAACATTCAGAAAAGTGAGTACAGTAAAAAATGGGAAGATCTTTTCGAAATTTACCCAACGCTAACAGCAAAAGAATTCTCAGAACTTTCCGGTACGCCAAGAGCAGATAGTGAAGCTGTATTGAATGATTTAACAGCAAAAGGGAAGTTGGAAGTGTTGACTACTAAAAATGGTTCAATGTGGAAAATTGTTAAATAATGATTTTCACCCTTCGGTTCAATTGAAACCGAAAAAAAAGATATAAATTATTAAACCAGTATAAGAAAGTCCTTGTACTGGTTTTTTTGTTGATCATCTATTTTTATGAGATCATCTATTTTATAGAAATAGAATGACTTTTCATAATTTACTCCTCAAATTGATTGAGCAAAGAGAAAAGTAAGTCAAAAGTGAAGATGTTCTTAGGTAAAAATACTAGGTTTGTTGTAAACTCAATTAAGTAATGGAATTATCAGCACAAACATTGATTAATCGACCAGTAGAATTGGTTTGGAATCAAATTATTGACATAAGAAATAGCGCTCAATTCATTGAAGGAATCATTAAAATAGAAGTTTTAGAAGAACCAGAAAATACACGCATTGGTTTCAAGTGGAAAGAGACAAGAATGATGTTTGGAAAGGAGGCAACTGAAATAATGTGGATTACCGAATATAAAGAAAACGAGTATTACCAAACCAGAGCCGAGAGTCATGGATCGGTTTACATTTCAAGAATGGCTGTTGAGGAAGTAAATAGTCAAACCCAATTGACCATGTCGTTTAAAGGAGAGCCACAAACATTTATGGCGAAAATGTTTTCTAAATTAATGGGAGCAATGATGAAGGGATCAATGAAAAAAATAGTACTCAAGGATTTAGCAGATATTAAAGTTACTGTTGAAGCAAAATAAAAATGAAGAATGAAAACAACACCAGAGCATAACGAACGTATTGCAAAAATGACTTTTGCGTCAGTATACCCTCATTATGTTGCAAAAGTTGAAGGAAAGGGAAGGACAATTGAAGAATTGCACCTGGTTATTGAATGGCTAACCGGCTTTAATGAAGAGGAGTTAAAAAAAATGATTGACGCTAAAATAACTTTCAAAACTTTTTTTGAAAAGGCAACCTTAAACCCAAATGCGCATTTAATTAGAGGAGTGATATGTGGTTATCGAATAGAAGAACTACAAACACCATTAACAAAACAGGTAAGGTACTTAGATAAGTTAGTAGATGAATTAGCGAAAGGACGTAAAATAGATAAGATTTTGCGTACACAATAGAGGATAAAAAAATGAATAGAACAAAGAAGGTATCACTTGTTTTGTCTGGTGGTGGCGCCAGGGGACTTGCTCATATTGGTGTAATTGAAGAGTTAGAAAAACGAGGATATGAGATCCATTCCATTTCGGGAACGTCTATGGGGGCTGTTGTTGGAGCGGTATACGCCACAGGAAATCTTGAAGCATTTAAAGCGTGGATTTTAAACCTTGATAAATTAGATATCTTTAAATTAATTGATTTTACTTTAATCAATAAAGGATTGGTCAAAGGAGATCGAATTTTCAATGAGTTAAAAACCTTTATTCCTAAAGTGAATATAGAAGATTTGAAAATAAATTATGCTGCTGTAGCTGCTGATATAACTCATAGAGAAGAGGTCGTTTTTACCCAAGGTGATTTATTAGACGCTATTCGTGCATCTGCTTCTATTCCTAGTGTTTTTACTCCTGTGATCAATGGAGAGTCTACTTTGGTTGATGGAGGAGTTGTAAACAATATTCCTATTAATCATGCGAAAAGAATAGTAAATGACATTCTAATCGCAGTGAATGTGAACTCAAATGTCCTTCTTCCAGAAAAAGAGCCGACTAAGGAGGTAGAAGAAAAGCAGTTGTTTTACCAAGGTTTATTGAACAGCTTTTATGCAGGACTTTCCAAATTGATTCCCTACGAAAACAAAAACAGTTTAGGTTATTTTGACATCATGAATAACTCTTACGAAATGATGAGGGACCAATTGGTAAAATTATATTTGGAAATTAATCCACCTGATGTACTGATTGAGACTTCAAGAAGCATCAGTAGTATCTATGATTTCTACAAAGCTGAAGAATTAATAGAAAATGGTCAGCTAGCAGCCGAATTAAGTCTGAATAGCTTTGAAATTAAAAAACATAAAGTTAAAGCGTAAATGTTCTTTTTAAGGCATTGCCTCTATATTTTAAAAATAAGTAAACGATGAGTGATGATAAACCAAGAGTAACAGGAGTTGGAGGGATTTTCTTTAAGTCTTCAAATCCTGACGAAATGAAAAATTGGTATAAAGAAAACTTGGGATTGGATACAGATCAGTGGGGAACAAATTTTGAATGGTTTCAAGGTGCAGATTCTTCTAAAAAGGGATTTACGCAATGGAGTCTTATGAAGGAGGACTCAACTCATTTGGATCCCTCTAAAAAAGATTTTATGATCAATTACCGTGTAGTACATATCGAAAAGTTGGTTGAACAAATGAGAGAGAATGGAGTTGAAATCTTAGATGAAATAGAAACTTTTGAATATGGGAAATTCGTCCACATCCTTGATAGTGAAGGGAATAAAGTCGAACTTTGGGAGCCCGATGACATTGAATATGAGAAGTTAGTAGAAGGGAGAACTAAATAATTAATTAAAATAAAAACCATGAAAGTTTTAAAAAAAGTATTTATTGTTTTAGCAATAATTATAGCAATACCATTGATTATAGCATTATTTGTCAGAAAAGAATACGCTGTAGAAGAAGCGATAGTGATTAACCAACCAAAATCAGTAGTCTTTGATTATATCAAGCACCTTAAAAATCAAGACAATTTTAGTAAATGGGCGACTATGGATCCTAATATGGAGAAAACTTATACAGGGACAGATGGAACTGTAGGGTTTATTTCTGCCTGGAGTAGTGATCATGAAAGTGTTGGTGTTGGAGAACAAGAAATCTTGAAGATTACCGAGGGAGAACGCATTGATTTTGAATTGCGTTTCTTAAAACCATTTGAATCCACGCAACAGGCTTATATGCTAACGGAAACTGTGAATGAAAGTCAAACGGAAGTAAAATGGGGATTTGAAGGGAGAATGGATTATCCGATGAACTTAATGTTGTTGTTTATGGATTTTGAAGAAATGATTGGGAAAGACTTTCAGGAAGGGTTGCAAAACCTTAAAACTATTGTTGAAAATAATAACGAAAAAAAAAAGGAATGAAACTAGGAGCATTTTCGATTAGTCTAGCAGTTAAAGACATACATAAATCAAAGGCGTTTTATGAAAAACTTGGATTCACACATAAAGGAGGGAACATTGATCAGAATTGGTTGGTGCTAAAAAATGGCGATGCGGTAATTGGTCTTTTTCAAGGAATGTTCGAAGATAACATTATCACTTTTAATCCAGGATGGGATGGTAACGCACAAAACCTTGATGAGTTTGACGATGTTAGAGCAATTCAAGAGCACTTGAAAAGTTTAGGAGTTGAATTAACCAAAGAAGCAGATACTTCAACCGAAGGTCCAGAACACATCACATTGACCGATCCAGATGGGAATACTATTTTAATTGATCAACACAGGTAAAACATAAAAAATATGGCAGAAATAAATATTTATTTAAATTTTAATGGAAATTGCGAAGACGCATTTAATTTTTATAAATCAGTTTTTGGAGGAGAATTCGATCATTTTAGTAGGTTTGGTGAAATGCCCGAAAGTGAAGATTATAAAGTTCCAGAATTGGATAAGAATAAAGTAATGCACGTAAGTTTCCCTATAGGTGATTCGGTAATAATGGGAAGTGATGTCGGTGGAGATTGGGCTCCTAGCTATACTTTAGGAAATAACTTTTCAGTTTCTATTACACCAAAGAGTAAGGAAGAGGCTGATGCAATTTTTAGAGCATTATCTGAAGGAGGGACGGTAACAACTCCTTTACATAATACATTCTGGGATGCGTATTTTGGAATGGTCACCGATCAATTTGGTGTCATTTGGATGATTAATCTTCAAGCATAAAATTAAGCTATGTTATGAGTGAAAAAATGATGAAACCCTTTGTTATAGCAGTCTTGACATTATTTTCTTATGGATTTATCTATTCACAAGAAACAAATCCAGATTTTGATCCTGAACTAGCTGAGCGTTTTGGTGCTGATGACTATGGAATGAAAAAATATGTTTTTGTTCTTTTGAGAACAGGGGAGAACTCTTCCCAAGATCAAGAGTTTATCGACAGTTGTTTTGTTGGCCATATGGATAATATTCAACGATTAGTGAAAGAAAGAAAATTAGTAGTGGCAGGACCAATGTTGAAAAAAGAAAGTGACCTCAGGGGCATTTTTATTCTTAATGTTCAAACAATCGAAGAGGCAAAGGATTTAATAAATCTTGACCCAGCAATTAAAGAGAAACTTTTAGAGGCCGAACTGTTTGAATGGTATGGATCTGCAGCCTTACCACTTTATCTTGATTTCTCTGATAAAGTTAAGAAAGTTAAGTTTTAATTTAAAATATATAAAGTAACGAGGATAATAATGGCAAAAAATAAAACCCAAGAAACAGAACAAAACGTCGAAGAATTCATTGAATCTTTTGCAAATACCGAACAAAAGAAAAAAGACAGTTTTGAATTGATAAAATTGATGAAAGAAGTCACCGGATTTGAACCCAAAATGTGGGGACCTACTATCATTGGATTCGGTTCTTATCATTATACATACGCAAGTGGACATGAAGGAGATGCTCCCCTTGTTGGATTCTCACCCCGTAAAGCAGAAATTTCATTGTATGTTTTTACCGGAGCTGAAGAGCATGAACACCTTTTAGAGAACCTGGGTAAGTTCAGAAAAGGAAAATCTTGTATTTATATTAAGAAACTCGAAAATATTGACCAAGAGGAGTTGAAAAAAGTAATGAGGGAAACAATTCAATTTGTAAAAGAAAAGTATGGAGAAAGTTAAAGTCGAAATTAAGTGGGCAATGATCTTTCTATTGGCCTCTTTGCTATGGATGTATATTGAAAAACTATCAGGTTTGCACAGTACGCACATTGATCAACATTTATATTGGACAAATTTGTTTGCGATTATTGCAATTACTGTCTATGTTTTTGCGCTAAGGGATAAGAAAAAATCAGATTATAATGGTCAGATGACGTATTTGCAAGGATTGAAATCAGGGGTAATTATTTCTATAATTGTAGCTATATTTTCACCGCTAACGCAATGGATTACTGCAACAATCATTACACCTGAATATTTTCCGAATATTATTGAATATTCAGTAGAACAAGGCTATTATGGTTCGGTTGAAGATGCTCAAGCCTATTTCAATTTAGAAAGTTATATGGTTCAGAGTGCCGTCGGAGCCTTGATGATGGGAATTGTTACTTCAGCCATTGTTGCAGTATTTGTAAGATCAAAAAGCAAAGGATAAGGATTAAGTCATTAGGTGGGAATGCTAGCTAAATTACATGCTTTTGTTGAGTAAAACGATCCACTACCAATGAAATCGCTCCGTCACCAGTGACATTACATGCCGTTCCAAAACTGTCCATGGCAATGTACAAAGCAATCATTAATCCGATCATTTCTTCGTTGAACCCAAGCATTGATTGTAGAATCCCAACAGCGGCCATAATTGCTCCTCCAGGCACACCTGGAGCAGCAATCATTGCGATTCCTAAAACAAATATAAATCCTGCAAATAAGGTGAAACTAAATGGCATTCCCTGAAGAATCATTAGTGCCATTGCACATGCTGTTATTTTCATAATGCTTCCCGACAAATGAATCGTAGCACATAATGGAATAACAAAACCTGCTATCTTTTCCTTAACACCGTTCTTTATAGATTGTTTTAAAGTGATTGGAATAGTTGCAGCTGAAGACTGTGTTCCTAATGCTGTAAAGTATGCTGGCAGCATGGTGAAAAGTAACTTTAATGGATTCTTTTTGGTTAAAAAACCCGCAATGGTATATTGTAACAATAAAAGTAAAATATGTAAACCGAAAATGACTCCAATGATGCTGATGAAGACCGATAGAATAGAAAACACTTGACCATTGAAGGACATTCCAACAAATATTCCTAATATGAATAATGGCAATAAAGGAACAATCACTTTTTCAATCAACTGCATGATGATTTTTTGAAAGTCTTTGACGACCAATTTTAAATTTGATTGTTCTTGAAAGCTAAGCCCTAAACCTATGATGAAAGCTAAAACTAAGGCCGACATTACATCGATAATCGGAGGGATGGTGATACTGAAATAAGGGAGCAATTCTCGACCGGTTTCTGTGACTTGAGATACATTATTGACATGCGATTCTAATAGAGAAGGAAAAATGTTTGATGCAGTGAAATAGGTCATAAACCCAGAAAACAAGGTGGAACCGTAAGCAATCAAAGCTGTAAGGAGAAGGAGTTTTCCTGCACCTTTTCCCAAATCTGCAATCGCAGGCATAATGAGTCCCATGATAATTAAAGGAATGGAAAAGCTCAAAAACTGTCCGAAAAACGCATTAAAAGTCGTGAAAATTCGATTGATGGATTCAGGCAATACTTGTCCGAAAATAACTCCTAAGACGATGGCAATAAATACCCTGAACAGTAAACTTGAAAATAAACGTTTCATCTGATGAATTTATGGTTTAAAGACAACCCTGTCTTTAGTGCTTTTTTCAAAAGTCCAAATATACTCTTTAAGTCAGAATGGTGGACGCTACAATTTCGCTCTATACTCAATAGTTTATACCGATAAGGAATATCATTGATTAAACTTTTTGCTGTTCTTATAGCGAATAGAGTATAGGATTCAATGATTTTTCGACTGTAAACGTCGATTATTGCAGCAAGTACATAAAGCCCCTTGCATAGGAATATAGGTTATATCAGTCCTGGCATTGAGGCAATTTGCTTACACAATCATAAATATATTCAATATTTAAAAGCAAATTGTTATTTTGTATTGAGTTGATTTTGAAATTCAGTTAAATATTTTGCTATGTGGAAACCATCAACTAATCCATGATGAGCTTCTATAGAAATCGGTAACATTCTTTTTCCTTCTCGGATAGTAAACTTTCCAAATGTTATTTTAGGAACAGATTCTTTTTGGTCAAAATTTGTAGGATGTAATAATCCGCTAAATGAATTCCATGGAATAGTTGAATGACGAATTAAATCCTTTTTAATATCATCGTTATTTAGTCTTAATCCTGAACAGTTTTTTACTGCTAAAATTTCATTTTTTAATTCTGCGTTAAAAGTCTCAAAATCTAAAGTAAAATTAACAAATCCAAAGCCGAAAGTTTCGTCTTCTCTTCCAACAGTTATTCCAGCATGAACTTTTTCGAATTCTATTATTTCATTATCAACGATTCTATATTTTAGTTCATCTACAGAATTAATTGCAATCATTGATTTATGAAGGTAATTTGCAAAGAAAGATATACCGTTTTCTTTAGAGTTTTTATAGCATTCATCACAATCAACTTCTGTAACTATCCCGAAAGTTGGACTTGCCATTTTTGAAAAAAAATCAAAATGCTCTTTTCTTTTCCATTTATTTAAGTCTATTTTTTTCATTAATAATTTGTTGTATTAAGTTTATCAATACGTATTCTTTGGTTTAGGTTGCCGCCAACGGTTTTGTGTAAGATTAGTTGCGTGTTTAAGTAACTAATTTAGCAAATAAAAACCGAATAGAATATTCCTCAGGAATATTCGTAAGTAGGCTATAACTAGCAATTATTTTTATACATTGTTGTAAGTAGTGATTTTTTATTCACTTACTTAATTTCAATATTCTAAATGCTCCTTGAATTACCAAAACAAAAACGATTGTTCCTACTAACAAATCGGGTGTATTAGAACTTAACCAATTTACCAAAAGTCCTGCGGAAATTACTCCTAAGTTGATAATTATGTCGTTGGAAGTAAAAATCATACTCGCTTTCATGTGTGCCTCTTCTTTGCTTTTTGACTTTTGCAGAATGTATAGACAAATTCCATTTGCGATAAGGGCTAAAATTGAAACAATAATCATTGTCCAAAAGTCAGGGAGCTCTTCAGCTCCGAAGAATCGTCTTAGCACTTCTGAAAATCCAATTATTGCGAGTGTTATCTGAAAATATCCTGCGATTTTGGCAATCCGTTTTTTCTTTGTCAGCGTACCACCAACGGCAAATAAACTGATTCCGTAAACGAAACTGTCAGCGAGCATATCCAAACTATCTGCCACAAGTCCCATAGATTTAGAAATCAAGCCTGTTGTCATTTCGATAACGAAAAAGGCAAAATTGATTGCAAGAACAATCCAAAGCAGTTTTTTTTGACTTGCGTTCTCATTAAAATCGGTTTGGTCTGTTTGTACTGTTGATATTCTCTTTCCGCCTAATTTTAGGTCAATAATGGATTTTTCAATTTCTTCTATTTGTCCGTTATGAAATATGGTTAGTTTTCGGTTCGGGATGTCAAAATCCAAATTTGCAATACTTGAAATTCCGTCCAAATTCATTCGAATTAGATTTTCTTCGGATGGACAGTCCATCTTGGGAATTATAAATAGTGTTTTTTCCATTTAATCTTCGTCTTTGTTACCAATTGGTTTAATAATTACTCCTACACTGAATATAAAACCGTCAGTAGGTGCATAGATTTCTGTTAATGTTGGGCTATCCTGTGGTGGAAAAACTAACGGTGAAAAATTGGTTTGACGTATGTTAGTGAAATTTTCAAAGTTCAAATATGTTGTTACCCATTTAAAGTTTCGCATAACCAAGAAACCCATAGTAATAAAGTCTCTGGTTTCCTCTCCATTGGATAAAACTTGCTTTCCTGTGTAAAAAGTCTCGTAACCGATGCGCCATTTCTCTGATTCGTACATCAGTATGCTTCCTGCATTGTGTCTTGCCGTTAGTGGCTTCTGCGGGTTTTCTGGTAAATAGCTTAGTCGTGTGTCAATGAAGGCATAGTTTAAGAACCATCTAAAGTCTTTGTAAGTAAATTTTAGATTTGTTTCAGTCCCTTTACTTAGGATAGAAGCTTTTGCATTTTCAAATTGTAGATTTCCATTGTTGGTGCTATTTAGCAATAGTCCATTTTGGATTGCCGTAACGTAGAACAGTTGGTTGATTGAAAAAGAAATTTTATCGAATAGAACCGTAGTATAATTCATATCAAAATTTGCTCCATAAGAACGTTCTGCTTCAAGATTATTCTTATCAATAGGCAGTACGTTTCTGTAATTATTAAATGCCGCTTCTTCGGTAAATATGTCGGGTATTTTATAACCTAAACCACCGCCAATTCTACTGGAAAAGCCATTTGCAGGTTTAAAGAGTAATGATACTCTTGGCAAAGGGAAAAAGCCCCAATCTTGTGCATAGTCCGCTCTTAATCCTGTTTCTAAAATCCATTGTTCTGAAAGGTCGTAAATATTGTTTGCAAACAAGCCATAAGTAATGTCTGTTTGGTCTCTTTGAATGGGACTTGAATCATCTTCATCAAACTGGGTAGTGTATAGGTTTGTACCAAAAATCCAATTACTCTTGGCTGTTTCCTTATTGTAGGATGCTTCTGTAAATGTGTTAGTTTGAGTCCCTTTGAAAGCGTAGTTGGGCAAGCTTAAATTCCTATCAAAAAAGGCTACACTATTTTTAATATTTAAAGAACTGTTTGAATTAAACTCAGTTGTATAAACCGCCTGACTACTTAGGCGTTTTGAGATATTCGTTTCTGAGAATTGATGAATACCACTTTGCCCATTTTCGATAACGGTCATATCGCCACCTGTTCTGTCATCATACATGCCGTTTATTCCAAGCCAAAATGTGGTTTTGTCAGACGGATAATAAAATAGTTTTGGGTTAAGCGAAATAGATTTTGTTAACGGAATATTACTAAACTCGTCATTGTCAGGGTCAAACTGTTTTTGGTAATGACCTGAACCATAAAGTGTCACTCCAAATCTTTTATTGCGTTTGCTGTAGAAAATATTCCCTGTACTTCCCAAAGCTTGTGTTTGGGTCAGCATAATTTCCAATTCGGGTTCTTCATCTGGTGTTTTTGAAACCATATTTACCAATCCTGCAATTGCACCGCCACCATAAATGGTAGATGCACTTCCTTTGATAATTTCAAATTGTCTTAGGTCTAATGGTGGGATTTGTAGGATGCTCAAGCCACTTGAAAAACCACTGTACAATGGAAATCCGTCTCTTAAAAGTTGTGTATAACGACCGTCAAGTCCTTGAATTCTGATATTTGTATTTCCACTACTCAATGAGGTTTGTTGCATTTGTATTCCTGTGCTTTCTCGCAAAACCATAGAAATATTGGTCGGGTTCATTGCTGCTTTTTCGCCTAATTCTTCCGCTCCAATAAACTCAATGCGTGTTGGAATCTTTTTAACTGTTCTTGTGCTGCGAGATGATTGAATTACGACTTCATCTAAATCTCCACCTCCATACTCTAATTTAAATTCAAAAGTTTTTTCGGAAGTAGTTTCAATTGTTGTTTCGATTGTCTGAAAGCCTAAATAGGATATTCTAATTTGGTGCCTTCCACTTGGAATTTCGGTGAAAGATGCAATTCCATCAAGATTTGTAACTGCCCCTTTTCTCAATTCTTCAAAATAAACAGTTGCTCCAATTAACGACTCGTCATTTTCTGCATCAAGAACAGAGATTTTGATTTCACTCGTCTGAGCAAAAGAAATAATTGAAAAGATTGAAAAAATTAATGCTAAAATGGTTCTTATCATTTGCCTACTTTTTTTTTGTAAAGAATAGTGCAAAGATATTTAGGTATTAGCGCAACTCGATTGCAAACATTACTTGTTGCATTTGTCGCACAAGCCTTTCACGACCATATTGGCTTGATGCAGTTTGAAGTTTTCCGGTAATTTAATATGCGGGATAGGAAGGTCAACTAGACAGAACGTTTTGCTACAATTGGTGCAATAAAAATGATAATGTAAATCCTTTGGCTCGCAGTTGCAACCCTCAGCACATACAGCATATTTAGTCATTCCCGAACCGTCTTCAATACTGTGAATTACTTTGTTTTCTTCAAATGTTTTTAAAGTCCGAAAAATGGAACTTCTGTCCGTGTATGCCAATGCGTTTTCAATGTCTTTTAGCGATTGTGCTTTTTCTTGAGCCAAAAGGTGGCGTAATACTACCGTCCGAACCGCAGTGTTCTTTACTTTTTTTATTTTCAGTATTTCTTCTTCTGTCTGCATTTTTCTGTTTTCTGTACGTTGGCTGTAAACAGCTCTTTTGGTTTTTTCAGCGTTGGCTTTCGTGTTTGCAAAAAAACCAAATGTGCTGTTTGTGCGGTTGGCTTTTTAGCTTGTGGGTAACTTAATAGCGTTTTATCAGTTGTTTTCTTTTAATAGCTAAAGATAGTCGTAAAAAATTAATTGTCAACCCATCAGTCGATTAATTGACGAGTAGAAAATAGCTGATAAAACGGAGTTGGACTATTTAGCTCCGCTGTTGCCTTCGGCGGTCATTTATCGCTTAACCCTTCAAGGTACGAACCGCCGTATACGAGACCCGTATCCCGAAGTTTCGGGAGTGGTGTGAGAGGCGCAGTGGCGACTTTTAAGTCGTCACCCGTCTACTCGATGTGTGCTGTGTAAGCTATAATAAAGATGGAGGTAGGTCCTCCGATGAGGGTTTTTAGGAAAATT
>NZ_JBLWVE010000009.1:0-17333 GCF_048268645.1 Brumimicrobium sp.
GAGAATGAGGTTCAAAACGTATATGAAATAGATGAGATTGGACTTCAAATATGGTGCTTAGATGATTTGATTGTAACAGTTATCGCCTCTTAGTTTATTGCTTTTGAAGCTATGTCATACCTGCTGGTATCCCCGCTCGATCTAGATTCCATTCCGAGAGTAGGGAGATTCTTGGCGGTGGATCCTTTGTCGGTAGGTGCACACTCCACATAACTCCGCAACAAAACTGTTCCAATATTGGTCAGCCGTGAAAAGTCACCTCAATTTCAAGGATTTTAAATTTTCTCAATCCAAAATTTCTTGATTTGAGAAATTGATTTGATATTTGGCCAAACTCAGTGAATTTGTCGAGTGAATAACTCTTTTATCGTTATAGTTTTGAAAACAAGACGCACAGCCTGTCCCGTATTTATCGGAACCCAAGAAGCTGCGAGATTTAGTGCAGCTTCTCGTACCCTTGTGACAAAATGCAACCCTTTTCTTCTTGGTCGCCACCTCAAATTCCCTATATTTAAACTTTTCCAATTCAAAAAAAGAAAAGTCCTTCATGAAAATCATCAATGCCCATCAAAACAACCTCAAAAACATCAGTTTAGAAATTCCTGAAAATCAATTGATCGTGGTGACAGGATTATCAGGTTCGGGGAAATCTTCTTTAGCGATGGGCGTAATTGCGAATGAAGGTTATCGCTATTTTTTGGAGAGTTTGCCGGCTTATAATCAACAAAATGGCTTGGCGATTCCAACGGCTGAAGTGGATGAAATTAAAGGTCTTCCTCCGGTAATTAAGGTGGAACAGTCCAAACGTTTTCAATCTACAAATACAACTTTTGGAACGCTTTCCGAACTGACTGACGTTTTTAGAATCTTGTTTGCGCGTTATTCTGCGGAGCATAAAATGAGTAAATCTCTGTTCTCTTTTAATCATCCGAGGGGTGCTTGTGAAGTATGTAATGGAATTGGACAAGAAGAATATATCGACGTTAAAAAGCTTGTCGGTGATGAAAACAAAACCTTGAGAGAAGGAGCGATAGTCACCACTTTGCCAAATGGTTATATCGTTTACTCTCAAGTAACAGTTGAAGAGTTGGATAAGTTGTGTAAAGCCCACGGTTTCAGTGTAGATATTCCTTGGAAAGATCTGTCAGAAGAACAAAAAGATGTTGTTTTAAATGGAAGTGAAAAGATTAAAGTTTTCTATGGAAAGCACAGTTTGGAATCTCGCTTAAGGTGGACAGGATTTAAAGCGAAACCAAGAGAGGAAGGATTCTATAAAGGTGTTCTTCCCATTATGCAGGACATTCTGAAACGCGATCGAAACGCCAATATTCTGAAATTTGTGAGTTCCAGATTGTGCCCCAGTTGTCATGGCGCTCGAATAAAATCGGAACAACTAAAATATAAATGGCAAGGCTATAATTTTGATGCTTGGATGAATTTTTCATTGGTTGAACTTTATGAAAAGCTTGAAATTCAGCATTTAAACGATGGAGAGAAAGTACTTGTAAATAAAATTCGAGTTCAATTGTATGACTTGATTCGCTTGGGAATGAGTGAATACACGTTGAGTACAGAAAGTTATGCTATTTCATCCGGTGATGCACAAAGAATCAAGTTGATTAATCAGGTGAACACCAATTTACAGGGAATTCTGTATGTTTTCGACGAGCCATCCATTGGACTTTCAAAAGCTTATCAAAAATACTTATTGCATATTTTTAAGCGATTGATTTTGAGAGGAAATACCGTGTTGGTAGTCGAACATGATTTAGATTTTATCAAATCTGCAGATTGGATCATTGAATTAGGACCAGCATCGGGAATCAATGGAGGAGAAGTGGTATTCAATGGTTCGGTAAAGGATTTTCTAAATGCCAAGGAGTTAAATAGTCCGACTTTAAAAGCGTTGCAAGAAAGTAAAATTCCTTCAACTCATTCGCCACGAGTCAATATGGAAGCTGACTTTCAACCTTCACTTAAAAAACTGACTGTAATAACCCGAAAAACAGCTCAGTCGATACACAAAATTGAAGCGTTTTGCGAAAAAAACGATTTGAAAACCATCATTGTTTCTGATCAACCCATTGGGAAAACCCCGAGAAGTAACCCGTCGACTTACACTGGAATTGCCGATAAAATAAGAGATTTATTAGCGAAAACACCTGAGGCAAAAGAATTGAAATTAGCAAAAGGTGCATTTTCATTTAACAATAAAGTTGGTCGATGCGAGACGTGCGAAGGAGCTGGGGTAATTACATTATCGATGAGTGTTTTGGGGAACATTAACCAGAAATGTCCGACCTGTAATGGAAAACGCTTTAAGAGTGAGGTACTACAGGTGAAATGGAATGAGAAAAACATTTCAGAAATTTATAATTTAAGTATCGACGAAGCTTTTGCGTTCTTTTCAACGGAGAAGAAAATCACAGATGTTTTGTCCTTGATGATTCAGCTGGGATTGGACTATATTAAATTAGGTCAACCTTCAAACACGCTATCAGGAGGAGAAGCCCAACGTGTGAAATTGACGAAACATTTCGCAAAAAAATCTCCAAAAACCATTCTGATACTTGAAGAACCGAGTATAGGTTTACATCAACAGAATGTTCAACAATTAATTTCCGCTTTACACCAATTAAAAAATAATACGGCAGGAATTGTTTGCTACGAAAATCATCAACTTTTCCAATCTGAATGTGATGTGTTAGTTGATAATTCGCTAAGCGTTGATCCAATTGAATTTGAAGATGAAATACTTCAAAATAGAAATGTAATTTCAATAAAAGGGGCGCGAACTCACCATTTAAAGGACATAAATTTAGACCTACCCAAGCATCAACTAACTGTAGTGACTGGAATTTCTGGTTCAGGTAAATCATCATTGGTGATTGATACCCTGCATGGTTACGGGTTGCAGGAAATGAGTAAGCAATTTTCGAGTTATCAGCAATCTCGTGTGGGAACAGCTTTTCAATTCGATGTAGACAGCATCACAGGATTAACTCCCACAATTTGCATCACCCAAAAGCAAACCAGCTACTCTCAGCGTTCAGACATCGCCAAGCAAACAGGAATAGATCAAATCTTGCGTTTTGCTTTCTCCCGAAAATCTACTTTTGAAGGAGAGGATTTATCTGCAAGCCATTTTTCGAATAACCATGAATTGGGCAGGTGTGCCGTTTGCGAAGGAATTGGCGAAGAATTATTGCCGGACCTCGATAAAATTGTTCTGAATTCGAATTTAAGCATCTCCGAAGGTTTGTTCGAACACAATAAAACCCTGGATTATTATGGAAATGCCGGGAGTCAGTACATGGCGGTTTTAAAAGAAATTGGAACACAACATGACTTCTCACTTGAAACGCCATTTATAGCGCTTTCTGAACAACAAAAAGAGCTGATTTTTAAGGGAACAGGAGAAAAGATATGGGAAACGAATTGGAATTATAAAACGAAAACCAATCAAGGAAGTCAGGCTTTATCAATGAAATGGGAGGGAATCTTCAATTATTTGAAAAATGAATATTACTTAACACGAAAGAATAAGTTTACGAAAAATCTACTTTCCTTGTTCTCACAAAAAGAATGCAGCATTTGTCATGGAAGCGGATTAAAGCAAGAAAGGTTGACTGTAAAACTAGCGGGGAAATCCATTTTTGATATCAAATCAATGCATTTCTTAGCATTGGAAAGTTGGCTGATTTCAAATTCCAAAAACGATGAAATTGATGGTAAATTAATCGCTCAAATTCAACCTTTTATTTCGAAAACAATAAAAAGAGCGGAGCAGTTACACATTGACCACCTTCAATTGACACGGAAATCTGCAACACTTTCAGGAGGTGAGAATCAACGTGTGGAGTTGATTAAGCAATTGAATAATCCACTCAAAGGAATTACTTATTTACTCGACGAACCTTCTGCGGGATTATCCAAAGACAATATTCCAGATTTAATTGCTATTCTACAAGAGCTGATTGCGAAAGGAAATACCGTAATTGCCATCGAACACAACAAAGAAATAATGCTGTCTTCCGGTTACCTTGTGGAATTAGGTCCTAAATCCGGAAAGTACGGAGGAACAATTACATATCAAGGTTCACCAGAAGGTTTACTCAAACAAAAAGAGTGTCATCCTTTCTTGAGAAATGAAATAGTTGCAGTTGACTTATCGCCATCAAAAGAACATATTTCGATAGGTAATTTAGCCAAACATTCACTTCAAAAAGAGCAATTGGATATTCCAGTGGGTGGAATAACAGCCATCACTGGAAAGTCAGGCGTAGGAAAAACGACTTTGGTCAAGGAAATCTTAATTCCGAGCATAGAGTCAGGGAAGCCAGTAAATTGTGAACAATTTCAATTGCCTAAAAAATACCAAGGAGTTCATTATTTCGAATCGAAGAAACTAAGAACCCACGCAGCGACATTATTGGTAGATTATCTAGGGATTTTGAATGAAATCACGAAATTCTTCGCAAAAAAAACTAAGTTGAAAGCCAAGGACTTTTCTTATAAAACAAAATCCAGTCAATGTCCAATTTGCAAAGGAAAAGGTTTCATTGAAACGAGTTTAGACATTGCAGCAAACACGATAGAAAAATGTGAGGAATGTGAAGGAAAACGCTATCAAAATCACATTTTAGAATATCGAATAAATTCCAAAAACATTGCAGATATACTAGCATTTAATCTTTTAGAGATTCAAAATTGGTTTTCAGACTACAAAACATCCTCTAAAACGGCAACATTCCTGGAACAACTCAGAGCCATCGGATTAGGTCATCTTTCTTTACAGCAAACCGTTCAATCCTTATCGTCAGGAGAAAAACAGCGTTTACTCTTACTGAATTGGCTTGATGAAAAACCTAAAAACGAGTTGTTTATCCTCGATGAGCCGAGCGTGGGATTACATTATTCAGATATAGATTTATTGTTAGGAATTTTAGAAAAGCTCGCCAAAGAAAATGATGTTTTGGTGGTAGAGCATAATTTGTATTTGTTGGGTAAACTAAAAAATCAATTACGGATTACGAATTGATGATTTGAGAATTTTTCTACGTTTAACTTCTAAGCTAAACGAAGACCATGAGCTACAAGCTCGCTGTAGCTTCGTGAAATTCGTGATGTACTTGGTCGAAAGGTGTTTGGAGAAACAGTTCAACAATCAGATAAAATTTATACCTCAGAATTCAAACCAGGAACTTACTTTGTAGAAATTATAGTAGGAGGTGGGAGAGAACAAATAAAAATGATCAAGAATTAAAAGTGCGCATTCAAACAAAGAAAAAGTGCGATATCCAGTGATATCGCACTTTTTTATTTATTGAGTTTAATTGATTCCAAAGAGGTTCAAAATCTAGACCTTCTATTTATTTCAAATCTTTTAGCCATTCAAACATTTCCTCAAAAGCTTTTTCACGAACGGGCGCTTTAGATAAAAACAAGTCATGCATTCCATTTTCTATTTCTAAAAGCGTCACCTTTGGACCTAGTCTAGCACCAACGCGTTTAATGTCTTCAACATTCAACACAATATCTTGTCGTGTGGCTTTCTCAGAAAAGTTTGAGATTCTTTCGGAACTACTTGAGTGCATCACAAGAACAGGTACGTCAATTTTAGATTGTCGTAATTTTTTATGTCCCTTTCTAATTGCTGCAATCCATTTGAAGTAGGTAGGAAAACCTTTGATTGGCTTCCAACTCAAGTTAAAATCCCATTCTCCATGATAATCTTTATGAATACTTTCAGCGTAAGCAGGGGAAAGGGCACCTTCTACTTTGGCGTATTTAAATAGTCCGCCAATAGGATAAGAAACGGTAATTGTTGCTGCTTTTTTAATTCTCGACATATTAAAATCGAAAAAAGGAGAGTTAAGCACCAATGTTTTGACCAAATTCTTTTCCTTTCCGAAATTCATGTAGTTGGCCGTAATTAATCCACCAGTTGAATGCGCCAACAGTATAACTTTTTCCTTACTTGCTTCATGAATTTGACGTAGCACTATTGAAATTTCTTCAAAATACTCTTCAATGTCTATACAATAGTTAGGATGCTGATGCTCCATCAAAGAACGTCCATATTTCCTGAGATCTAAAGCATAAAAATCATAACCTTGAGTATTAAACTTTTGCCCCATATGCGCATGAAAGAAATAATCAATATAGCCATGAACATACAAGACACTTTTGCGACTTCCTTGATTTGAATTTGATGAGATTAAAGTAGCTTTAACTTCTCCTTCGTAATCTGGAGTCAATGCAATGGTTTGAGTGGTAAAATCTTTGTTTAAATCCATACGATGATTTGAAAAACATTCATAAAAGAGAAATTCGTTATTGATTCAATTTCTTTTTAATTCTCTCCAGTTTACTTTTTCTTTCCTTCAATTTGATGGTGGCAGTTTCTAATTCTTCTTCTTTTTCTGCTGCTTCTTTGGTCAATTCTTCAATCTCTTTTGCAAGTTTCTTTGTTTTTTTATTGTTCTTAGAAATATCTTTATTTAAGCCTTTTACTTCTTTCGAAAGCTTTTTGACCTTTTTCTCTGTGTCTTTGACTTGATTCTTATAGTAGTCTGGTAAATAGCTGTTTAAAAATTCGGTAAGCATTTGATTCATCACTTTGTACTCTTCAGGAGTTTCATTTTTATCAATGTAGATGTCATAACCAAAAGAACCAAAGACCGTCATTTCTGATCCCACTTCATTTTCAACAATTTTCGTGTAGAAATTCATACGTTTAGGAGAAATTTTTTCAATCACAAGATCTTCTGCGTAGAGTAAATCCTTATTGCTTAAAAATCCAATGCCTTTAATTTTGAAGTCGTAGTTGTCCTTTAAAAAAGACTTCCATGCTTTCTTTAGTGGTTTTGGTTCAGGGTCAATGTTGACAAAAATACTTGGTCGCTGACTTTTATTGTGCATTATCATACCGTCTTTAGGAGTAACTGCCTGAGCATATACACTATTGTTCAATGTAAAAAACATTAAGGCCAATAAACTAAATTTCATCATTAACGTAAACTGTATTTTCTTTTTCATATAAATTGATTTTAGGAATGGTATTCCTCGTTATTTATAATTTGTTTGTCTGATAATATACTCAATTCATTTTGTTTAACTACAATAACTTCGGTCTATTTTTTGCTGAATTTCCTTAAAAAAGGTGAAAACCATCAATGGATTACCAATAAAGGCTTATTTATGAGTTTTATTCACTCTCAAACACAATATTGATTGATGAAGACCAGCAGTCAGAAGTGGATTCAATGAAGTATTTTGAAAAAAGCAAAAGCCACCGAACCGAAATGGACTAAAAGCACTTTAAATTCACATGAGATTTTTTTAAAGCCTAAGAGAGGTACACTCATCCCGAGGTCTATCGAGAGTATATTTTTAACTCTATTTGAGACCAATAAACCAACCCGCCAAGGTGAAAATATAGATGGCCATCCAATAGCTTGAAAGAATTAATATTTCAGCCATTCTAAAAGGTTTTTTAAACATGTCATACGCAAGAACAGCATCAGAAAAAGTAAAGGATAGAGAACCCAATACCAAAACCATAAAAACCAAGGATTGGTCGAGAAGCAGTAGACCTATGGCTTGCCAATTCATGATTAAAATGACTACAATATAGACAATAACAGGAATTGTCATCTTGAACAAATGTTTCCTTAGCACATTAAAATAGACTCCTCCAACGAGTAACAGAAAAATTAATGGCAGCCATTCCCAACTGAATCCAAAAACACTTGTAAAGCCAATGGTGAATCCAATATGGGCAATAAGAAATGAAGTTAACCCTTGTAAAAAATACTTTTTGTTGATCAGGAAAATATCTCCAATCAAAGCAAAGAAGAGCGAGGCAATCATCAATTGAGAATATGTACTTGCAGATTCTTGATGGATGACAACTGCCAAAGCAATAATAAGTATTGTCGTCAATGGTTTAAAAACAGAGAACATCTTGTTGTTCTGTTTCTGTCTATAGAAAATTGCAATAATTGCAGAAATGAGGATGGCTATGCTGAGAATTATTAGTGTCATTTTCTTTTCATTATTGTGGTTTACATCTATGATGATCAGTTAAAAAAAACAAACCTCTCTTCACCAGACTTTAACGCTTCACAATATTATAATTCATTAAATATTTTCAAAGGTTAATACGGACTTTCTTCGTTGCAATTCAATGAAATTGCACTTGGAAACACACAGTCGACAGGCACTCTATGTATTGCATTTTCAATATGGAATCATAAACGCTACAAACTTAGTTTATAAGAATTACCAAGGTAATTAACCAAACAAATGGTAATACAAATTTAGATAAATTTATTGCCGATGCATGTGATTTATATGATAAGTAAAGTGAAGAACTCTCTTACGCCATAAAGTTAAGGTTTGTTCTGCTATTATTTTCCCGTCTTCTGGGAAGACAATCAGATAATCTCTGAACGACTTTATGTATTGAGACCAAAGATTTCCCTTAGCATCGGTAAGCAGAAAATAAAAACCGGCGTCACCGAATTTCATACCTGAAGAATTTAAAACAAGTCCGCCATTTGCATCAACACTTGGTGTCATAATTACGGTGGCATTTCCTTTAGGAAGCGGGAAAACTGCTTTAACACATGTTTTCCCGGAAGGTAAATCACAGGTGCTATAAACACCAGAATATACAGTTTGACCAGTTGATTTTATAGTTCTGAACCAAATTGTATGCTTAACTTTCTTTGTGTTCGGATCAACAAGTGTTATAAGTTCACTAGTCAAAGCCTCTGAGTCTTTTAAGTTTTCGGTCGGAACGTTCAATTGATTGATTCTGCGACTAAAAAGTTTGTTGACGACAATTCCGAAAAATTTAAACAAAGGATTCCATTGAACAGATAACCTCAAATTATAATCTGCCGTTTTTTCATAAAAATCTACAACCTGATCAGATAGCTTTTGGTGCTCATCGTCAGATAGATTTAAAATACCAATTGGAGATATTAAGCCATGAGAAGCTGAATTTCTTCGAATAATTAAGCCTTCAGATTTAGCAAATTGAACGATGAAGTCATCCGAAATAGAACCTAGATCCCCCATAGGTCCAACTAACCAAGGTACTTTTTCCGGATTAATTTTCCTTCCCCATAAAATCACCCATTGCTGAGTGAACCAATCTTTTAAATTTTGTTTCGGATAAGCTAAACTCATTGATTGTTTATTAGAGAAGGGATAATATTTTTTCTATCATCCCATTCACCATGTTCAGACAAGGATATAAAACGTAGGGTTGTAAATTCATAATGAAAGTTTTTCCTGCTTCTTTCCTTCATTGCGTTGGCATGACGTTTAGGTTGATGAATATTGCTATGACCATGAACCATATCCGTCATTTCCTTCTGAGATTTCCAAACTGAAAAAGTTGAAACAGTTCTCGGTAATTTAATTGACGCTAAAGCAAGGGTAGTACCTGGATGATCGCGCACTAACCGTTCAACTGGTCTTCCCCAATGAATGAATCTAGGAACTTGAAAAAGTTTCATCCTAGCAATGGTAAGTGCCACAACAGGAGTATTTGGATTATTCAACTCTACATCTACTTTTGGAATTTCAAACCCTTTAAATCTCCCCCATTGACGTATAAACTTCAGTCTTGTGTGCCATCCTTTAATTAGCGTTTTTCCTAATTGATGATTTTCTAAAAAATGAAGTAAATCACTTTCGTTTTCCCATTGTGCAATAACAATAATTTTACGGCTAAAAAATCGAGAAGGTGAGAAGACCTTAGAACCCAAAGTCATAAAGGACATGCATTCAATATGAATTAAACCTGATATACTTTTTGATGATGGAGAAAATAGAAGAATCCTAAGTGCTTTTAGGTATGTTGTCTTTACTAAATGGTAGGAGAATATGCTCATTGAAAACACAATTAGTTCTTTTTAAACACTCAAATATAATACTATTTTAATTCTATATATTATGTTGAATATGTATAATGAGAGTCATCAGGGTTCAATATATATGTGATATTGGTTGTTTAGAAAAAAAACTGACTACACCTCTTCCAATTTAATTAACGATTAATTAAATTAAACGGCACAAACGATTTATAAACATTGTGAAGTCATTGATTAACTTGAGTTAGTTATCCATAAGCATATTTACTTCATTTCTCCACTAACGCCCAATCCAAACAATGCAAAATCATACTTGCAAGGATCATTTTCATCCATTTTTTGTAGGTTGGTCATCAGTTCTTCGAGTGCTTTCCAATCGTCTTGTTTTCGGGTGATGAGTCCTAGTGTTCGCGCAACATTCCCTGTGTGGACATCAAGTGGGACGTACAATTCATTCATACCTATAGAATTCCATATTCCGAAATCGACACCTTTATCGTCCTTGCGAACCATCCACCTCAAAAACATGTTGATGCGTTTGGCTGCTGAGCCTTTTGCTGGATTAGCAATGTGTTTTTCACTGCGTTGCTGATGAGGAGTTTCAAAAAATGCTTTACGGAAATTGATGATCCGTTGTTTGATTCCACTTTCAGAAGGATTCAATTTGAACCATGCTTCTAATGAATCATTTTCTCTATAGCAAGCTTTCAATGCACGCAAGACGAAATCCAGATCGTCTGTATTGAAAGTCCGGTGAACAAAAGCTTTCTCCGCAAGCATTCCTGTTTCATAATTCAAAACATAATCATGCGGAGCATGTCCCATGAGTTCAATCAGTTTTTCACCATTGTCAATAATCATTTTTCGCTTTCCCCATGCAATTAAAGCAACGATGAAACCAATGATTTCGATGTCTTGTTTTTTGTGAAAACGATGGGGAAGAAGTACAGGGTCATCTTTAATAAAATCGACAGTATTAAACTGTTGAACCTTTACATTAAGTAAATCCGTTATTTCCTTGATATCAATACTAAATGAATCGTCCATCAGCCATTTCTAATTTACGGTCAGAAATATCAGCAAGTTGTGTATTGTGCGTTACAATAATGAAAGTTTGACCAAAATTTTCACGTAGACTAAAAAACAATTGATGCAGTTCTTCAGAGTTTTTTGTATCCAAATTCCCTGAAGGTTCATCGGCTAGAATTACCTTGGGTGAATTCATCAAAGCACGTGCTACTGCAACCCTTTGTTGTTCACCACCTGAAAGTGCAGAAGGTTTATGCTCGTCTCTGTTCTTTAAATTCAAGAAAGAAAACAATTCTTTTGCACGTTTTTCAGCATCTTGTTTGGCATCACCACGAATCAAGGCCGGTAAAATGGCATTTTCAATGGCTGTAAATTCGGGCAACAACTGATGAAATTGGAAAACAAAACCTATAGATTCATTTCTGAATTGAGCCAATTGTTTTTGTGATAATTCAAAAGGCAATTGCGTCCCAACGCTGTATTCACCAGCATCTGGACGCTCTAATGTTCCTAAGATTTGAAGTAAAGTTGTTTTTCCTGCACCAGAAGCTCCAACAATAGAGATCAATTCGCCTTCTTTTACAGAAATATCGATACCTTTAAGGACTTGTACTTGGTCGTAGGCCTTAGTTATGTTTTTGGCTTGTATCATAGAAGGACGAAAATAATATATAATTTGTGTATAAACTTGAATTAGCGTAAATTTGTTGAGTTAAGATGGAAGAATTTGAACAGCAATATCCTCAGAAGCCGATTTTAATTAAAAGGAAAAGTAACGGACACATTTCGATTACAGTACTTTCTATGGTGATTTTCGCCATTACATTCTCTTTGATCCTTGATGATTACTACCTAATTGCTATTCTTCTAGGTGTTCTTCTGTTTCATGAATTAGGACATTTCTTAATGATGAAAATTTTTAATTATGAAGAGTTAAACATGTTGTTCATTCCATTTATGGGCGCTATGGTGTCCGGTAAAAAGAAAGAATATTCACAAATTGAAAGCTCTTTAATGATCATTGCAGGACCAATACCAGGAATTATACTCGGAGCTTCACTCATACTTTATGGTTGGATTCAACCCACATCGTTTTCTATTCAATTGGGCGCTATGTTGATTTTCTTAAACGTGATGAATCTAATTCCTATCGATCCTCTCGATGGAGGCCAACTCATGCGTGTATTGTTTTTTAACAATTATGAGTTTGCCCAACTCATCTTTAACGTTATTTCTTCATTGGCAATTGCCGGTGCTGGACTATACTTTGATTCATGGCTATTGATTATCTTTGGGTTACTGCTCGGATTTCGCATAAAAAACAAGCACAAGCTATATTTGATCCGCAAGGATATGAAAGACGATAATATTGTGTATGAGTCGAATTACGACGATATTTCGAACAGGACTTATGCTAAAATTAAACGTATTATTATTGAACACACACCAGTACTCGAAGACATAAAGGAGTACAATGAAGAAGAGAAATACAATCAAATTGTAGCCAAGCAAGTTGAAGGTGTTTTATTTCCTCCAACGAAAAAGGATGCTTCGGTATTTTTCAAAATATTTATGTTGGTCCTCTGGGCTGGAGGGATTTTCTTATCCTTTTATGCGTTAATGGCTATCGATTTCAATACATTAGTACATGCGTTTCAAACCAGGTGAGAAAGTTAGTTTCTTAAAAGAAGTAGGAGGAGGGATTGTAAAATCTTATAAGAATGAACAAATTGTTATCGTTGATGACGATGGTTTTGATCGTGAATTCTTAGAAATAGAGTTGGTGAAAATCCACGGTGACCAAAGCAATATTTTGCATGATGATTTTGACATTAAGGATGTTATAGAAGAAACCGTAAGCTATAACAAAGACCTCGGAGATGTTTACAAAAAGAAAGATTTTTGGGAAATCGATTTACATACCCATGCTTTTATGGATAGCGAAAGGGGATTTACCAATGGTGAATTGTTGAATAAGCAATTGCTGGAGTTTAAACGTTTCTTTAGAAAAGCGCAAGAAAAACAAATACGCAAACTTGTGGTCATTCATGGCGTAGGAGAAGGTGTATTAAAGGCCGAAATACGAGATTTTCTAGCGGGAAAAGTTGATCTGGAATATTACGATGCTGATTTCAGAAGTTATGGTAAAGGGGCCACTGCGATAGAACTCCATTATCGTTAAAACAAAATCTGCTCTTTTTTGTTATTACTTAGTACATTTAAAAACATTCAAATGAAAAATTTACTTTTAGGATTCATATTGATCAGTACAACCCTATTATTTGCTCAGGAAAAATCAATTTACGATTTCAAGGTAGAGACCATTGAAGGAGAGTTAATTAGTTTATCTGAATTCAAGAGCAAGAAAATCATGATTGTGAATACCGCTTCAAAATGTGGTTTTACTCCACAATACGAACAATTACAAGAATTATATGAAAAATATGGCGGAGATGATTTTGTGATTTTAGGATTCCCTTCGAATGATTTTATGAAACAAGAACCAGGAACGGATGAAGAGATTGCTGTTTTTTGTCAAAAAAATTATGGCGTAACTTTTCCAATGATGTCAAAAATATCAGTAAAAGGAAGTGAAATCGCTCCATTGTATGAATACCTGACCAACAAGAACTTAAATGGTCACAGTGACAGTAAAGTAAAATGGAATTTTCAAAAATACCTAATTGGAAAAGATGGAATGCTAGAGGAAATCTATTATTCTAAAACAGTTCCTACAGATAAGGCCATTATTGATTGGATAGAAAAGTAATAGTTTAATTTATTTATGTAATTAACTATAATTTCCTTAAATTTGAAGCATTGGATTTGTTGCACCAAATGCTGATAACTATTATCATGCACAACTAAAACGCTTTTCGTAACTAAAAGCACAAAACATTTTAAAAATATAAATGGGTAGATCGCAAGAATCGTTTAGTAAACGAGAGAAAGAAAAGAAAAAAGCAAAAAAGAAGAAAGAAAAACAACTTAAGAGAGAGCAACGTCAAGAAGACAACGTTCAAGGAGGAAGTTTGGACGACATGATTGCTTATGTTGATGAGTTTGGAAACTTAACAGACACCCCACCAGAAGAACAAGAACGTGAAGAAATCGAAGCAGAAGACATCGTAATTGGAGTTCCAAAGAAAGAAGATTCAGGAGAACCAGATGTTAATGTAGGAACAGTAGCCTTTTACGATAGCAGTAAAGGATTCGGATTTATTAACGACAACAATTCAGGAGAAAAATACTTCTTCCACGTGAACAACGTGACTTTTGATATTCAGGAGAATGACAAAGTTACTTTTGATATCGTTCGTGGTAGAAAAGGTATGGATGCTGTAAATGTAGCGTTGGCATAGGTTTTTTCTTTAAACTAGATATTTTAACCGCTTTAATGAGATGTCCAATGGATGATCTTGTTAAAGCGGTTTTGTTTTTCATTCATTGAATTTTTAAAATAGGGTGTCAAGACCAATAGTTGGGAATTGAGCATAAATACTTGTCAATCTGAATTAGGATTATTCAACGATTTAAGCATAAAAGTCGTTAAAATCACCTATAGATGTGGGATTTATACCGCATTCTATAATTTACTCCATCACTCGCTTGTTCAATAAGTGAGGAATGAATCCCTCCCCAACTTTTGAAACTGATCCCAAATAGAGGAGAATAGTCCATAAAAAAAAGGGTGTGATTTTCATCAACAACCCTTTTAATCACTTTCGAATTTTATGGATTAAGCACTGAATGTTTAATCCTATTTACGGAGTAATGTTTACTGCATTACAGCATCTCTTTTTGACTTTCTATACAAGCAAGTTGTAAATATTTTTCTTTTACCAAATCTGAATTGCTTATCTGCATTAACAAATTTAACGTAAAGTGGTTTTGACACACCAAAATACTCGTATGTAGAACCATTTGTGAATTCAACCTCTAGAACTTGATTTTTCCACTGAAAATCAACAATTCCACATGTATCCATCATGTGTTTGTATTCTTCTAAATTATTTTCTATTGTCGCTGGAGCTATGCTGATCAAAAACTCATATCCTTGTGTAATATCACGACTCATCGTCTCAGCTTCAAGTGCTTTTTCGTCGTTTTCCTGAAATTTATCAGGATGCCACTCTTTGACTAAAGAACGGTAAGTTTTCTTCAATTGTGCTAAATCGATTGTCGACTCAACATTAAAAAGCTTTTTGTATTGATTAATACGTTTCATTGATTCAAATTAAAATGTGTGCAAAAATACGTACATTATCATTGGGGATTTGCAAGAATCTAATTTTTCTTTTTGTTAATGATGTTTTTAACACAATAGAATCTATAAAAATATGTCGTTTCGCCATAATTCAGCAGGAGGAAAGTGAAGTATAATTCATGTTGATATGAAAGATCAACTTGAATCAACAAAAAACTTCAAAGGATTTAGACAAGTCATTAACACGACGGAAAAAATAGTAAGATAACGAATGAAAGCTTTAATCTAAATAACATAGGATGATACCAAGACAGATATTCGTAGATTTATACAGCTATGACGTTTTTGGATATTTTCAGATTTATAAAATCATCAATATGAGAGAAGATCGTTTTTGACTTTATTCATAGAAAATACACCCATTAAATTGGTGGTAGAACCATTTACTTTTGTGATTTATCTAAAGCTTCTTCTAGAAAGGAAACAAATTTGGTTATTGTTCTGTAATTAAAGTCAGCCGTTTTAATTACTTCATTTTCTGCATTAATCACTGCGAAATAGGGTTGAGCAGAGTTTTCAAATCGAGAATACTGATAGTATGAATTTCTTTCTCCAATTGTTTTTAGATGTCGAATAGAACCATTCGGATCTTTCACTGACTTCTTAATACCTTCTGGTAATGCTGTTCTATCATCAATATATAATGGGACAAAAATGAAATTCTCCATTATAACATCAGCGACTTCATCCTGGAACAAAACATTCATTTCGAATTTTTTGCAATTAACAACATTGTGCCCTGTAAAATAGAGAAGAATAGGTTTATTCTCAAGCTTACTTTGTTGTAAAAGTCTTTCTTCATCGAAGAGTTCAATATCATAAAAACGCTCTAGTATTTCATGAGGTTCCTCTTTTGTAACTTTCTGAGATTCATAAATATCATTGAACTCATTTAAAACATCATTATAAGTCAAATCTGGGTTATTTTTTTCTTTAATATACTCTCCAATAGAATCTATCATTCTTGAATCTAACCCCATGTCTTCCAAAAACTGCTTATCTTTTTCCCAATTATCATAGTCGGCGGGCTTTTGTAAAAACTCAAAAACAATAATTGTTTGTTCTTTGTAGGTAGAGAAATCAGGTTTTTGTTTTAATTCAAGCATTTTGTAATACACATCTCCGAAAGTTATAGAATCATTCTCTTTAGTCTTATCTATCATTAGCATAGCAATCAATTCAGAGCTTAGCAACAATTGTATATCTAAAGAATCAAAATCATCGCCAACAAAAGAATAAATAGTTGATATAATATGTTGTGTATTCTCAATGGTAGTTGATTCAAAATCGACTTTTTGATTTCTGAGTTCTTCCTCAATTTGACCATACAAAGTAAGGTTGAGAAGAAGAATGGAGAGGAGGGAGAGCAATTTTTTCATTTAACCTATTAGTATTTTAATAATGGCGATTCTCAAAAACAAGTTTTTTAATTCTGGGTTAAACTTCTAATTTCTTTTAAGATTAAGAATAGCCCAAGTAAAATAATAAAATAAATTATCAGTAAAATAGTTTTATTCAATAAATGCGGATATTGAAGACAATTTTTACCTAATTTGCGAAATAAAATTCATCAAATTGAAAGTAATTTTTCTGTTTTTAATCCTTACCGGTGCACACGTTACTTATTGTCAAAGTGAAAATGAAATTCACTTCGAAAACATTTCTGATAGTTTAAAGAAATACCAAGACAGTAAGATATTTTCCACGAATAGACCTGTGGATACGATTCTCATTGATTACATGCAATTGGATTACATTGCCTTTAAAATGAAATATTTGCTTTCAGATGAGGAAATGGTACAAATTTCAAGTGCGGCAGAACTTACATATCAATTAGCAAGAGCAGACTTGAAGTTTGATCAAATAAATAGGATCATGAATCATTGTTAAAGGAAATTGAATCTAAAGGACCTGCAGTTGTTCAAGAATTTAAACCTCATGAATATTCTGATTCTTTAAAAAACAGTTTGGATACTGTAAAGATTGAGATTAGGACTTATGAAAAGGATACGATTGGAAAGTAAGATAATTAAAGGCGTAAATCACTTGAACATAAAATCATTGACTATGTAAGACTGTCGTCGTTATATCTGATTTTATGTTCAATAGCAAAGCTATACGTGATTTACAGTACGATTTTCAACAAA
>NZ_JBLWVE010000009.1:17433-126764 GCF_048268645.1 Brumimicrobium sp.
ATAAAATCATTACCGATATAAGACTGTCGTCGTTATATCTGATTTTATGTTCAATAGCAAAGCTATACGTGATTTACAGTACGATTTTCAACAAAAATTGAAGTAGGAAATTAAGCTATCCATTTATAAGGCGTAAATCACTTGAACATAAAATCATTACCGATATAAGACTGTCGTCGTTATATCTGATTTTATGTTCAATAGCAAAGCTATACGTGATTTACTTAGGTTGCCCTATAATTAATATTATGTTAAATAGAAAATTCCAACTAAAAGAGACCATTCTTTCAAACAGTCTCTTCTATTCATATCCTAACAGCTACTCCTTCTTATCCTCTGAATTGTTCGAACTAAACAAATCCCAAGTTACCTCTCTAGCAGGTTTATCTTTTATTGGCCGTCTAGACAAACTTCTTTTTCGAGGCGCTGGTTTTGGCTTTTCCTCTATTGGTGGTAAAATGTCTGTGATACTGACAGCAGAGTCTTTATTATCCTTAATTGAATCAGAATTTGATATTTCTTTCTTCTTTGAAGAATTTTCCAAATTATCTGATGTTTCAATTTTATTTTCATTAACAGACTTAGCTTTCAATTTTTTAGGCGAATTCTTCTTTTCTGGAACTGGTTTTTCTTTCACAGCGTCAGATTTAGGTGAATCGCCTTTTGGTTGGCCATCATCCCCACCATTGTTATCATCGTCACCATCATTTGGATGGTCATCTCCATTTTCACCATCGTCAGGATTTTGATCCTCATCATCCGGTTCTTCTTCATCAGGCCAAGGCGTGTCACCTCCAATTGGATGCGTAAGAATAATCTCTTTAGTCTTAAGTTTTTCCAACTGATTACCAATGGATTTCATCCCTTTTACGTCAATAAACTCATCCAAACGAACCTTTCTGTCAGGTAAACTTTTCGTTGCTTTCAATAACTTATTGTAAACAATAGAAACTTCTGGTTCATAAGCTGTTGTAACAACATTTAATTCAACCCCCTCTACCTCAGGCAAGAAAGGAACCCTGCGGTCGGTTGTTATTTCACAAACAAATCGCTTCGCATAGTGAATTTCTTTTTCAGGATCATAATACACCGCAGAAATTGCATGTTCAGGATTCCATTTTTCAATGTGAATCATATCGTCTTCGAAATGTGTCGTTAAATCAAAATTAGACAAGCGATATTCACCATTTTTATACAGGGTTAAAATCTTATCCTCTCCTCTAAATTGTCCAAGGAATTTTCCTCTTTGATCATCATTTAATCGTCCTACAATATCGTCAAACCAAATTTTACGTGCAGCCAATGTTGAACCTCCAACCTCTTTTTGAACCACCTTCGAAATAGGCTCTTTACTTACGATATTCCCTTTGGCCGATCGACTTTTAATCAATTGTTCACCTAAATCTACATCAAGCTTAAGCTTCTTTAAGTGCGTTCTGGCTTTTAAGTGAATCGTCACCACTTCCCTTTCACCATTTGGATGAGCAGAGAAATAGTGCAATTTAGATCCTTTTTTCCCTGTCGTTAAATCATACTCCTTATCTCTGGTAATAGAATTCACAAAGAATCGCTTCATGTAAGAGTTTCCTGACTTACCGTCTTTGTAGATCACATGATAAATTTTTCGCTTATCCCCTCTTTTCCACACCGCAGCATGAATAATTCCTTTTCCTACGAATTTTTTATCGGCCACTTTGGTGACCATCATTTTACCAGAATCAAAGAAGACAATCACATCGTCAATTTCAGAGCAATCCTCAACATATTCAGCCTTTCTTAACTTGTAACCAATAAATCCTTCTTTGTAATCTACATAGAGCTTTTCATTAGCAATAATTACTTTAGAAGCATTAATATTGTCGAAAATTCTGATTTCTGTTCTTCTTTCTTTTCCTTCTCCAAATCGTTTTTTAAGGTCTTTAAAGTAATCCACAGAAAATTCAATAATATTTTCAATGTTATAAATTACCTGAGCCAATTCATCTTCAATTTTTTGAATGATTTCATCAGCTTTAAACTTATCAAACTTAGAGATACGTTTAATCCTTATTTCTGTTAAACGAATGATATCATCACGTGTCACCTCACGTTTCAAATGCTTAATAAATGGCTTTAATCCATTGTCAATGGCGCTGATTACACCTTCCCAGGTTTCCTCTTCCTCAATGAGACTGTAAACTTTATTTTCAATAAAAATTCTCTCCAGAGAACTGAAGTGCCACTGTTCTTCGAGTTCATTCTTTCTGATTTCTAATTCCAGTTTCAGTAAACGAACAGTATTGTCAGTATTGTTTTTGAGGATTTCACTCATCCCCAAGAAACGAGGAGTTTCTTTATCAATTACTGTAGAGTTAGGAGAAATAGATACTTCACAATCAGTAAAAGCATAAAGCGCATCAATCAGTTTATCTGGCGAAACATTGCTCGCTAAATGAATTAATATTTCTGCCTCAGCAGCTGTATTATCATCAATTCTACGGATTTTAATCTTCCCTTTTTCATTGGCACGAAGAATAGAATCAATTAAAGATGATGTGGTTGTTCCAAAGGGAATTTCTGTTATACTTAATGTTTTGTTGTCAACCTTATTGATTTTTGCACGTACCCTGACTTTACCTCCACGAAGTCCATCATTGTAGTTAGAAAAATCAGCCATCCCTCCTGTTAAGAAGTCCGGAAAAATCTCGACTTTTTTTCCTCTCAGGTGATTGATTGAATTGTCAATTAATTCAATAAAGTTATGCGGTAAAATCTTACAAGCCAATCCCACAGCAATTCCTTCAGCACCTTGAGCCAAAAGCAAAGGGAATTTCATTGGAAGATCTTCCGGTTCTTTGTTACGTCCATCATAACTAGTAAGCCATTCTGTAGTTTTTGCATTGAAAGCCACATGAAGCGCAAACTTAGAAAGACGTGCCTCGATATATCGCGGAGCTGCTGCCCCATCGCCCGTGAGGGTGTTCCCCCAGTTACCTTGCATATCGATCAAAAGTTCTTTCTGTCCCAATTGAACCAGTGCATCTCCAATCGAAGCATCTCCATGCGGGTGATACTTCATCGTGTTCCCTATGATATTAGCCACTTTGTTGTAACGGCCGTCCTCCATTTCTTTCATCGAATGCAGTATACGACGCTGAACAGGCTTCATACCATCTTTTAAACCAGGAACTGCACGTTCCAAGATTACATAAGAAGCATAATCTAAAAACCAGTTTTCATAGAGCCCATCTAAAGAAATGATGTTCTCATCTACCTTCTTTACACCATTTACATCCTTTTTCTCATCATTTTCTGAATCGGGAATGTTTTTTTCCTCCTCCTCATGATTTTTGTCTTCTGCCATAGTTTAAGATGCTTTTTCTATTTTTTCTTTCTCTTCCTTTGCAGATTCTTCCAGTTCTGCTTTGATGTCTTTTTCTACCCTTAAGTTTTCAATAATGAACTCTTGTCGGTTAGGAGTGTTTTTCCCCATATAGAACGAAAGTACATCTTCAATTGAAGAGTTTTTACTCAACATTACTGGTTCTAATCGAATATCTTCACCAATAAAGTATTTGAATTCATCTGGAGAAATCTCCCCTAATCCTTTAAATCGCGTAATCTCTGCGGTTTTACCTAGTTCCTCTAAAGCCTCTTTTCGCTCATCTTCGGAATAACAATACCTTGTTTTCTTCTTGTTTCTCACCCTAAATAATGGTGTTTGTAAAACGTACACATGATTCCTTTTAACTAAATCAGGGAAGAAACGCAAGAAGAAAGTCAATAGTAACATACGAATATGCATACCATCAACATCGGCATCCGTTGCGATTACAATTTTATTGTACCTCAAATCATCCATATCGTCCTCAATGTCTAAGGCCGCTTGAATAAGGTTAAATTCTTCGTTTTCGTAAACCACCTTTTTTGTTAATCCATAAGTATTCAAAGGTTTACCACGCAAACTAAATACAGCTTGGGTATTTACATCTCTTGACTTAGTTATCGAACCAGATGCAGAATCCCCCTCGGTAATAAATAAGGTAGTTTCATCACGTCGTTCGTTCTTCAAGTCTGTCAAATGAACACGGCAATCACGTAATTTCTTATTGTGTAAACTCGATTTTTTAGCACGTTCTCGTGCAATCTTACGAATTCCCGAAAGCTCCTTACGTTCTTTTTCAGATTGTTTAATTTTTTTCTCTAGGATTTCTGCTGTTTCTACATTCTTATGGAGGTAGTTATCCAGCTTTGTTTTTAAGAAATCATTGATAAAAGCACGCATTGACTTTCCTCCTGCCTCGACTTCTTGCGATCCTAACTTCGTTTTTGTTTGCGATTCGAAAATCGGTTCCATCACTTTTACGGAAACTGCTGCAACAATAGACTGACGAATATCTGAAGCTTCGTAGTTTTTATTGTAAAAATCTTTAATCACTCGCGCTACAGACTCCCTAAAAGCACTATGGTGAGTCCCCCCTTGTGTAGTGTGTTGACCATTAACGAAGGAGTAATAATCCTCCCCATAAGTTCGTCCATGGGTAAAAGCCACCTCGATGTCCTCCCCTTCCAAATGAATAATCGGATATAAAGGATCACCATCTTGATTGTTTTCCAATAAATCTTTAAGACCGTTTTTAGATTGAAATTTCTCACCATTGAAATAAATAGCTAGACCTCTGTTTAAGTAACAGTAATTCCAAATCATTTTTTCGATATAAGGAACTTTAAAAGCAAACTTCTTAAATATCTGTTCGTCTGGATAAAACTCAACAAAGGTTCCATTGCGTTCATCGGTCTTAACGATTTTTGGGTCATCCACTAAAACACCGCGTTCAAACGTAGCACTTTTCTTCTCTCCATCACGCACAGAATAAACCATAAAATGACTACTCAAAGCGTTAACAGCTTTAGTACCCACCCCGTTTAATCCAACTGACTTCTTAAAGGCTTTCGAATCGTATTTTCCTCCGGTGTTGATTTTAGAGACAACATCTACCACTTTACCCAAAGGAATACCACGCCCATAATCACGAATAGAAACTTTTCCATCCTTAGCTTTGATATCAATGCGCTTTCCATTTCCCATCACAAACTCATCGATACAGTTATCGATGACCTCTTTCATGAGAATATAAATTCCATCATCAGCGGAAGCTCCGTCACCCAGCTTTCCAATATACATCCCCGGACGCAAGCGAATATGCTCCTTCCAATCGAGTGAACGTATATTGTCTTCTGTATAATTATTTTCTTCAGCCATGTTTAAATGTGGTTTTTACGTATCAAAACAAATATACTATCTATTTCTTAGTAAATTAGACCATATACATGAAGGTTATTCACGATGCATAGTTAATAGAAATATTTGTTTGATTTTTCAGTTTTAATGGCCTAATATACGAATAATTTTCAGACTTTATGACTAAATTCTAGACGCTTCAATTAAATTAAACCATTACTTTAAGTAAAGCTAATCTCCTCTTTATTTATCAATCTTATATTCAATTGACTTTATTTATAAACTATCGGTAACTCCTAAAAAAACAAATTGTCTCTGCTCAACAAAAAGAGTATGAATTACACTTATAATTGAAGACCTTTGAACAGCACTAATTCCACTAATTGTAATTACCCTATAATTAATAATCAACATAAATCCCCCATTTAATCGTGAATATCCACCTTAAACTCATGATTCCTCGACAAAAAATCAACATTTACTATGCACACATAAAAACATTTATTAAATTAGCTACATGAACAATACTGAAATAAAAGCACCATTAAGCGAGATGCTCAACATCCGCTACCCTATTATCATCGCCCCAATGTTTTTGGTATCCAATACAAAGATGATTATCGCTGGAATTAAAGCAGGAGCTACAGCAGCTGTTCCTGCAATGAATTATCGAACAACTGATGAATTAAGGTCAGCCATTCAAGAGATTAAAAAAGAAGCTGGCGGTCCTTTTGGAATTAACTTAATTGTGAACAAGAGTAACTTCACTTACAAAGAACAATTGGCTGTGATTTGTGAAGAAAAAGTTGATTTCATCATCACGAGTCTTGGTTCGCCAGAAGAAACCATAAAACAAGCCCATAAAAACGGGATTAAAGTTTTTTGTGATGTCACCAACTTAAAGTATGCAAAGAAAGTGGAGTCTTTAGGAGCGGATGCTTTAATTGCCGTAAATAAAGAAGCAGGTGGACACGCAGGAAAAGTATCCATAAAGGATTTAGTTCCCAAATTGAAGAAGCACTGTAAAATACCTGTTATTTCAGCGGGTGGAGTTGGAAATGGTTACGAAATGAAAGCCATAAAAGACCTTGGAGCTGATGGTTTTTCAATTGGATCTATTTTTATTGCTACAGATGAGTCCGATGTAAGCGAAGAATACAAACAAGCATGTGTTGACTATGGGAAGGATGACATTGTGATGACTTCTAAACTATCAGGAACTCCTTGTACCGTTATTAAAACTCCTTATGTTGAGAAAATTGGAACAGAACAAAATTGGTTAGAAATAATTCTCAACAAAAACCGTAGGTTAAAGAAATGGTTTAAGGCATTTACTTTTGTGCGTGGAATGAAACGTCTACAGAAAGCAGCATTTAGTGCTACTTACAAAACCTTATGGTGTGCCGGACCAACTATTGAACATGTAAAAACCGTTCGTCCTATTAAAGATATTATTGACCAACTTGTAACTGAATTCCATGAAGCAAAGTAAAATTTCATTGAAGAAAATGCGTCGTTTATTGTGGTTAATGGGAATGTTTAAAATCCCTATGATTGCATTTACAAGACCAAAACTAATGTTACTGGACGACAATAGTTCACAAGTCCGCATCAAATTGAGACGACGAACTAAAAACCACTTAAAATCAATGTACTTTGGGAGTTTAGCCGTTGGTGCAGATATCGCCGCTGGACTACATGCTTTTTATTTCGCTGAGGAATCTGGTGTTAAAGTTTCATTTGCTTTCAAAGCAGTTAAGGCTGAATTTCTAAAACGAGCAACATCTGATGTTTACTTTAACTCTGATGAAGGTCAAAAGGTGAAAAAGGTCTTCGATGAAGCGATGTCGACCAAAGAACGCATAAATAAATGGATAAAAGTGGAAGCTAAAAACACAGATGGAGAAATTGTTGCTATTTTTGATATGGAAATATCTGTAAAAGTAAAATCATGAAAAAATTGTTTTTAGTACTCCCTATTTTTTTCTTTGCCTGTTCTGGTCCAAAAGATATGGAAGCAGCAAAGAAAGAAGTGACCTACGAAGAAATTAAAGACAACAAAGAAAACTTGGAAGACCAATACACTTGCAACATAGAAATCATAAACAATTTAATGCCTTCACCAGAACCTAGAAAGTATATGTATGCCATCGTTACTCTTCTTCCTCATGAAGGAAAACTCGAGCAGAACTGGAAACTTTCATCTTTTCAAATTGACGGACAAGATTATTCTGTCTTTGATGAAACCACTTTCAGCAGTAAAGATCTTTTGATCTATCGCAACACCGTTAGAGAGATTCCAAAAGGAATCAAAGCCCCTTTATCGGCAAAAGTGCAATTTGAAAATGAGCAAGGAACAAAGCTGACCTATCACATGGAGATTTTAAAGGTGTTTGATGTCCATTAAATGATCATGATGTATTTGAATTTGCAAAGGGAGTATCTTGAATACTCTCTTTTTATATTAAAAACACACCTTCTTCCCTATTCCTACAAACATTTCCTATTTTTGAACTAAAATTGAAAATAGGTCAAGATGAAATTTAAAGGAACATCAAATTACATTGCTTCACACGATTTATCCGTAGCGGTAAATGCTGCAATTACACTAGAAAAACCCTTATTGATTAAAGGTGAACCAGGAACTGGAAAAACCTTGTTGGCCCACGAAATTGCAAAAGCCTTAGACAAACCTTTATATACTTGGCACATTAAATCAACTACGACAGCCCAACAAGGACTTTACGAATACGATGCTGTTTCTCGTTTGCGTGATTCGCAACTAGGGAATGACAAAGTAGACGACATTGCAAATTACATCAACAAAGGAAAATTATGGCAAGCTTTTGAAGCAGACCAAAGGGTGATACTGCTCATTGATGAAATTGACAAGGCTGACATAGAGTTTCCAAACGATTTACTGTTAGAATTAGATAAAATGCAGTTCTTCTGTTATGAAACAGGTGAAGAAATTATTGCTAAACACAGACCCATCATCATTATCACTTCCAACAATGAGAAGGAGTTACCGGATGCTTTCCTGCGCCGCTGCTTCTTCCACTATATTTCCTTCCCAGACCGAGAAACATTGAAAGAGATTGTGGCTGTTCATTATCCTGATTTGGAAGAACAATTGATTGAAAGCGCTATGCAATTGTTTTATGCTATTCGAAATCAACGCAACATTAAAAAGAAGCCTTCAACGAGTGAATTAATAGATTGGATAAAATTACTGCTGGTTGGAAAAATTAATGCGCAAGAACTGGATGATGTTATGGCAGGAAAAGGCAATACTCCATATTTGGGCGCTTTACTGAAAAATGAGCACGACAAGGCGTTGATTCGTTAAAACTAGAAAACTATGTTTTTAGACTTTTTTTTACTGCTCAAAGAGAAAGGACTTCCGGTGAGTCTGCGCGAGTATTTGGATCTTTTGGCCGCATTAGAAGCAAATGTTCCAGAATACAATGTCGAGCATTTTTATTTTCTTTCTCGCACTATTTTAGTAAAAAACGAAGAACACCTAGATTTATTCGATCAAGTTTTTAGCGTTTTCTTCAAAGGAATAGAACAAATTCAATCTTCTGATATTATAAATCTGCCTGAAGATTGGTTACGAAAAAATGGAGAGCGCTTGTTTTCTAGAGAAGAACTAGAGAAAATTAAAAGTCAGGGCGATTTAGAAAGTCTACTCGACCGTATGGCAGAATTGCTCAAAGAACAGAAAGAACGTCACCAAGGTGGGAATAAATGGATAGGTACAGGAGGAACTTCTCCTTTTGGTGCTTATGGCTATAATCCTGAAGGTTTTCGCATAGGTCAGGATGAAAGTCGACATAGAAAAGCGATAAAAGTTTGGGATAAACGAAGTTTTAAAGACTTGAGTCAGGACGAGGAGCTCGAAACCCGAAACATGAAAATGGCCTTACGGAAGTTGAGAATTTTGAGTCGTGAAGGAAGACAAGAAGAAATTGATTTAAACAAAACGATTAGAAGTACAGCCAAGAACAGTGGAATGCTTGAAATAGAAATGGTTCCTTCAAAAAAGAACGTAGTGAAAGTATTGCTGCTTTTCGACATTGGAGGTTCTATGGATGACCACATTGATTTATGTTCGCAATTATTTTCGGCTGCTAAATATGAATTCAAACACTTAGAGTTTTTCTACTTTCACAATTGTCTTTACGAAAATGTGTGGAAGCAAAATGAACGTCGTTGGGAAGAAAAAATACCGACGGAGACAATTTTTAATACATTTAATGATGATTACCGCGTTGTTTATGTTGGAGACGCTTCTATGTCACCTTACGAAATAATTGCTCCAAGCGGAAGCGTTGAACATTACAACGAAGAACCAGGTCAGGTTTGGTTACAAAGAATGATTGAGCACTTCCCCTACTTTGTTTGGTTGAATCCTGTAGCCAAATCCGAATGGAAATATACGCAGTCCATTGGAATGATTCAAAACATCATGAAAAACAGGATGTTCCCATTGACGATAAGAGGAATTGAAGCAGCGGTTGAAGTGTTGAAACATAAAGCGAAGTGATGCGGGGATGCGCAGACAAAAAACAATGATTTCCACGTTAACAATTATTCTTACTTAATACGCTCCCGAATACCTCCTGATCACCCATTCTGTTGTGAACAGTGCAACAATCACTAATAATAACCAGATATAATCGATGAGCTTATTATAAGTACTCGACTCATACGCAACCGGAACGATGTCCTTCCGTTGATCGATATCATCTAAAATCGACGAGTAATCTGACAACAATGCAAACCTACCATTGTTGTTTTCCGCCATTTGCATGAGCAATTGATGGTTTGCTTTCGTGGCTTGTTTTTCTAATGCCAAATCTTTAACACCAAACGTTCCTTCTTTCGAAAAGGATTGATTGTTGTAATTTGTGGAAGCCCTCCAAGTGTATCTTCCTGCTGGTAATTGTCCTAAGTTTAATTGGTATTCATTTTCCAAAGCTAAAAAAGCATAATCAAAAGATTCTCCATTCGGTTGAATTAATTCAAAATCAATGGTGGGTTCTGTTATTGGCTCGTAACTTTCGTTAAAAAATGAAGCGTTGATAATGTATTCTTCATCACTACTAGCGATTGAAGGTAAAGTGATCCTTAACCGAGAAGTATTATCTTTCAAAATAAGGTATTGGACAGATTTTCGAATCAACTCGTTGAAACTGGTATGTGATTGATTGAGTTGATAGTCTGCCAATTTCCAACTCCACAATCCACTACCATAAGTCACTGCAAACTTTATTTTTCTTCTGCTTCCAAAGTAAAACAATGGGTCTTGCTTGTTTATTGCTCCTACCCTTTGAAATGCTAAAATAGAACCTATGTTACTGTACTTCACTTTTCCATAATGTGCTTTTAATGGCGGGAAGTTATCAATGGTTTTTCTTGCTTCTGGGGAAAGTTTAAAAAGGTTGAATCCTTGGTTAAAAGCAGCGCTAACATTATCCATTTGTCCAGTGGTGTTGATGTTCGCCATTAATTCAAGTCTAGATATAGTTGATCTTGATGTTTGAGGCGTAATGATGTACCACATAGGTTTTCCGGCGTTAACTACACGTTCAAAACCTTGATTGTCTTTACTTACTCCTGGGTTATGCCAAATGATTAAGTCATAAGCATCGAGTTCCTGAGGAAGCTCTGACATCGCAACAGTTGTAAGCTCAAGGTTGTTTTCCTTGTACAATGCGCTTTTAATGGCTCCAGCGTCTGGGTTCAATGACTCGGCCACCAACAACACTTTACTGCGGTCATCTAAAACCTCAACGTAAAAAGTTTTCGTGTTGTTGTCTAGATTAAACTCGTTTGGTAAAGCATTAATTTTCACCGTATATTCATGCATACCAATGGATTTTGCATCCAGTAAAAAGTCTGTTTTCACTAGACTATACTCCTCTTGTGAATGACTTAATGTTTTACTTTCAATCAGTTTTCCATCTTTCAATAACTGTAATTCAATGGATTGATTGGGTGTTTTATTTCCTTCTATGCCTACTTCTACAGGGAATTTATTTCCTAAGAATGCAATTTCATTGGCGACTATTGATTTAACAAGGTGATCAACTTTTTGAATGGTATCTCCTACAGTGAGGGTATAAATTGGTGTTTTTTTGAATTTTTCAGCAATAACAAGAGGAGTTGTTCCCGCATTAAAGTTCCCATCAGAAAGTAAAACAACAGCTCCAATATTCCGTCCGTAGTAATTATCATACACACGATTTAAGGCTTTTCCTATATCTGTTTTACTATTTTTAAACCGTAGTGAATCAACTGTTTTAACAGGCTCATTTAAATTAAAGATTAAATGATTATATTTTAAATCAAACTTTGCATTTACTGCATTAAGATAAGCTTTGGTTAAATCTTCTACTGAATTACTATCTGCATAATTTAACATGGATTGCGAATCATCCACAATGGTAATTACCATAGGTTGATCGACTTCACTTTCAATTCCTTTAATTAAAATTCCCAATAACAACAGGCCTAAAAGAAAAAGGCCCAAACTACGCAGACTGATCAGAACAAACCTTCTAAACCTCGAAATTTCTTTGACCCAAGATTTTCTTCGGTATAACAACAAAGACAGAGCAACAACAATTACAGCCCAAACAATGAGCGTCCACAATGGAATGTCGCTAAAATACGCTGTCATTTCTATTGGTTCAAGAATTAATTAAGTTGATCTTCTGCAAGTTCCCCTTTTCCTTCTAAATACTCTGTCAAGTATTCAAAATATGGCGATAATTCACCTTCTTTGGTTGTTTCCGATCCCCTTGCAATAATATCATCAGGGTCTTCTCCAAATAAAGCAGGAAGAACATATTTGATCAGTTCATTTCCAAAATCTTGAGAAGCGTCTTTGGGTAGTTCACAAGGAAGGTTATCCACAGCCATCACAGCTATTGCACCTTGTTGTTCAAAATCAACCTCTTGCTCTGTGTGAGGATCATATCCATAAATGGGATCTGTGATTGTACTTGGACGAATTGTAGAAGCCACAGGGCCGTCGATATCACATGAAATATCAGCAACAACCGAAAGTCTTAAGTCATCCGCTTTCAGATCTTCACGTGTAAACAAGAATGGAGAACCCGTTTCCCAGTAATGACAAGCAATAAATAAATCAGCTGCTTTTAGATATTTTTGGAAAGTTGAGTGATGTCCCGCAGGATCAGCATAAAAAACATCACGGTCGAAAGGTTTTCCATCGTCTCTTGCAGTGTAATCAGAGGTAGCCAAATGAGTAAATACTGGACCGTCGAAATTGTCTTCAATAAATTCTTCAGGGCTAACTTCAGTAATTGGTAATTTATTAATGATTTCTAGTGCTCCATGTCCTACACGTCCAAAGCCGGTCATAACAATCTTTGTATCTTTGAGTAAGCTTACTTTAGAAAGTTCACCTTCCATTTCAACCCTGTCTTCACATTGATGTGCTGGTTTTAAGTTGTATAATGAATGTTTTAGTCCATAGGTTAAAAAGGCATTGTAACAGCCGACAATTCCAGCATAACGCCCAAATCCGATAATACGATTTCCTTTTTTATTCTTTAAAACTTCGTAGTCTGTCAGTTGTATTTTATTTTCAATAACCGCTTGTAATAATTTTCTATTGTACGGTTGTTCTTTTATAGTATGCGAAAAGAAGAAAAAGTGTTTATTCGGAATTAAATCTTCGATATTCACTTCTTTTACCCCCATGATGATATCACAATCGCTGATATCCTCCACAACGTCTATGCCTAAAGCTGAATATTCTTCATCTTTAAATGCACGTACAGGACTTTTTTGAACTTTAATTTCAATGTTAGGGTATTCCTCTAAAACACGTAGACATTGTGTTGGTGTTAACGGCACACGCTCATCAGATGGAACCTTGCCTTCCTTTATGATACCAAGTTTTTTTTGCATAAATAATCGAGTTTTTACAAAAATAGCACAATTAAGTGATTTTTTGATGTGATACTTATGAAATCAATACCTCTATTGATAAAGGCTTAAAACATGAATGCTTAATCTGTTATTTCAGCATCTTGAATTTTTTGTTTTAACTCTCTATCTTTCGTGGTTAAATTTCCAAATTTATAAGACAACGTAAGGTACAGTCTTCGTGTTGTCCATTTGTATCTTGTTTCTTGCAACACTGTTCCGTCGTTGACTTCGAAGTAAAATTCTTTTTGGTCAAAAATATCAGAAACCCTTAATCCGATCACCATATTCTTATTCATTAAGGTTCGTGTGAATCCAACATCAATTCCTGGACTGCGCTGATAAAACCCTTGAACTGTATATCGAGGTGCAATATATTGAGCATTGATCTGAATTGAAGTGGTATTGTCAAATAAAGAGAAGGTGGTGTTCAATTTCGCATCCCAACTTACTCCTTTATTGCTTAAGGTTGTCCCATCAACATTTGCAGATAGTCTACTTTCATAGGCATTTACAGAAATCATGTTTCTCCACCATGAAAAAGGGGAATATGTACCTATTAGTTCTACTCCATAATCATAACTTTCATCTACATTGGAAAAGGTAGTTACACTTACCCCGTCGTCATAGAATTGACGTATACGCTGAATTCTGTCTACTGTCTGCTTAAAGTATAATGTACTGGTCAGACTTGCCGACTTCCACATTTTTTCATAACCTAACTCAAAAGAATTGATGTATTCTGGTTCAAGGTCTGGATTTCCTCTCATCAAGTTAAGTGGATCGCTGTACACAGGAAAAGGATTAAGAGAACGTGTGCTTGGACGGTTTATTCTTCGGCTATAATTTGCGAAAATCTCGCCATTGTCTTTATCTCCATAAACCAAATGAACAGATGGAAAAAAACTAAAGTAATCATTATTAAAAGTTTCGTTAGTGGTTAGCAATCTTGGCTCTGTAAGGGCTTGTTCTAGCCTCACTCCTGCTTGATACTTGAACTTATCTGTAACACTATGGCCCAAGATTCCATAAGCTGAAAAGATATTTTCTGCAAAAGCCAACTCATTGTTCACGTTGTAGTCTGGAATCACAGTGCCAGTTAATGTATCATAATACTCCAAATAATTGGATTCATTCTGGCGGTTAACAATAACTTGAATCCCAGTTTCGTACTTCAACTTGTCATTGATGGCCCTTTCTAAGTCAGCTGATAATGTAAACTTATTATTCCTATTGTCTTGTTCTTGATTTTGAAATCTATAATTGTTACTCATTGGCGAGCCATCGGGTAAATAATAATACTCTTCAAACTCACCCACAGCATCTTCTTGTCCCATAGATTGTGTTGCTGCAATGATTAAATTACCATTTTCATCTTTAAAATCCAGCTTGTAATTGGCATTAAAATCGATTGAATTTCTATTTCTTGGATTGTATACAATTCTGTCCCAACTTTGAAAAAGCTGATTATTATAGGTCAAAGCATTGTCCTGACGACCTTCTCTTATTCGATCGGTATAAGTTCCACTTACTGAAACTCCAATCACTTGGTTTGATTTAATGAAAAAGTCAGCACCAATATTTCCTGTATGCGAACTTCTAAAATCAGTACCCAATCTACTTTGCTTTAAAAACTCAATCGAATCTCCTTTTGTAGATGTTCTTTCATTAAAGTTATTTCTATACCCTTCTCGGTACCTGTAAGAATAATTAGCAAAGAAGTTTATTTTTTCATTGCGAACGTTAAAACCCAAGCTACCACTGTATAAGTTTTCACTTGCGGCTGTTAACTGCAAATTGGTATTAACTCCCCTTAACTTCTTTTTCTTTAAAATAATATTGATGATTCCAGCCGTTCCTTCCGGATTATATTTAGCTGAAGGATTAGTCACCAATTCAATTCGTTCAATAGCACTGGCTGGAATTCCATCTAAAGCTCCATCCCCACTCGATAAAGCACTTTGACGACCATCTATAAGTATGGTCACACTACCACTCCCACGGAGCGAAACGTTCCCATCATTATCCACCTCGACAGACGGAATGTTATTTAATACTTCTGTGAGTCCCCCACCTATGGAAGTCATATCCTCATCTACATTGTACACCCGTTTATCAATACTGGACTCCATCAGCTTTGTTTCACCACGCACTACCACTTCATCAAATTCTTGACTTTTCAACTTATTCAAAGTAACTGTACCGAGGTCTAACTTTCGTTTATCAGCAGAGAAAACCAAGTCATTCATAACTTTGTCTTCAAATCCAAAAAAGGTAATTATGGCATAATACTCACCATAAGCAATACCTTTTATAGAAATCTTCCCCATCAAGTCAGTGTACTCACCAGCAACAACAGAAGAATCTTTTGGCGAAAACAATCTAAAATTAGCGTACTCAATAGCATTATTTTGTTCGTCTACCAACTGAAGAGTAAGTTGCGTTTGAGAAAAAGACAAAAACGATAAAAAGAATATAAAAAAGGTAAGTATAAAACGCATAGAAAAATATTAAGTTGTGAAAGTAATTAATATAGAATGAAAAACTTCAAATTTTAACCATCTGCTAACGAATTAGAAGTTGAAACACACAAACAAGAAAGATGTTTATTCATTCCTCAATTTATCCAACAAGACATTCAAGGCCTTGGCTTCATCAGGAGTCAAATTCTCATTAAAATAAGATTCCTCAAACTGAAGGTCCAATTGCGCCAGAACATCTAATCCTTCCTGGGTAATCTTAACAAAAACCAACCTCCTATCTTCATTTCCACGGATACGTTCAACATATTTTTTGGCAATCAACTTATCAATTAAACGTGTCGTGTTTGGTGACTTTTCCAACATTCTTTCTTTTATCGTTTTAACGCTCAATTTCTCACCTGATCCACGAAGAATTCTTAAAATATTGAACTGAGGAAGTGTCAAGTCGAATGTTTCCAGTTGACTATTGTAATACACTCCAATAAAATTCGATGTATACCTCACATTAATAACCGCTTTGTGGTATTCATTTTTGAAATTAGGAGTTACAATTTCTTCAATTTTTTTCATATCGCCTCAAAGATAACTACCTTGGTAATATATTCAACCTAATTCTATTTAATATTTTTGAATAAAACCAAAGGAAAAGCATAACTAAAATCTAGACAGACTACTTATAGAATATCGCAAATAATAATTAGTTTTATAAAATGAAAAAAACCAAACTTCTGTATTGGATAATCCAATTTATTGCATGGGGAGGATTTTGTATGATGGTAGGCATCGCTTCTGTCCTTCAAGGAGAGTTTTCAGACAGAATTCTCTTTAAACTAGGACAGCTATTCGTACTACTCATTCTTACTTCCCATTCCATTCGTAGTGTGTTTATCTATAGAGATTGGCTAAATTTAAAAGTAGGACTACTCATCCCAAGAGCCTTAGGGTTAATATTTGGACTTTCTACAGTATTAGTGATCATCAACAATACCTCAGGTTATCTATTGTTTAACGAAGAGGTGGCGTCAGGAATGGAGTTTTTAGTTAACATTCTAATGTACTCCATCTTTTTCATCATGTGGACTGCCGTATACCTTACCTATCATTTAATGCAAAAATCAAGATTACAAGAAATTTACAATCTCAAGCTAAAGACCAGTCAAACACAAAACGAATTAAAAACCTTACGAGATCAATTAAACCCACACTTCCTATTCAACTCACTTAACAGCATACGTGCATTAATCGAATTTGACCCAGAAACGGCAAAATCATCCATCACCACCCTCTCTAGCCTACTAAGAAATTCACTACTCTTAGGTAAAAAGTCATACATCACCCTTAAAGAAGAACTTCAATTGGTAAATGAATACCTTGAACTGGAGAAAATTAGGTTTGAAGAGAGGTTGAACTACACCATAGAGAATAAAGTCCCCGATACAATTTACATTCCGCCATTCTTAATACAAAGCATGGCAGAAAATGCAATAAAGCATGGGATTTCTAAATCATCAAAACCAGGTGAGATCAAAATTTGTATATCTATTCACAACGAACAGCTTATTATGGAAGTCATCAACACAGGTGAATATCGAAAAAATGAACATTCAGGAATTGGAATCGCCAACACAAAACGTAGACTTGAAATCATTTATGGTGAAAATGCCGGTTTTGACATTAAAAACATGAACGATAAAGTAAGATCACATATATGGATCAATACAAATCAATTAAAGGACACAATAGAATGAAAGGAATAATCATTGACGACGAAAGACTAGCAAGGCAAGAATTAAGGCACTTATTAAAAAAACACAATGAAGCCATCACAATTGTAGCCGAAGCAAGCAATGGAATTGAAGGAATTAAAGCCATTCAAGAACACTCCCCTGACATTGTTTTTTTAGACATTCAAATGCCAGAAATGGATGGATTTGAAATGCTGAAGCAACTGGATGAAATACCAAAAGTTATTTTCATCTCTGCTTACGATGACTATGCATTAGATGCATTTAAAGTCAATGCATTAGACTACCTCCTTAAACCCGTAGATCCTGCACGTTTAGCCGATACTTTAGAAAAAATAAAAGCAGAAACTGAAAACGAGTTTTTCTCTCCCGTAAGCAACACTAGAGAAGAAAGAAAACTGAACAAAAAAGACAGGGTTTTTATCAAAGATGGAGAAAAATGCTTCTACCCTTACCTAGAGGAAATTCGTTTTTTTGAAAGTCAAGGTAATTATGTTCGTGTATTTTTTAAGGATGAGCGTCCTATGATTTTACGTAGCTTGAACGCTTTAGAGGAAAAACTTTCACCTGAAGATTTTTTTAGGGCCAACCGCAAGTACCTAATTAATATTCATGAAATCGACAGTGTAGAAAATTGGTTTAATGGAGGATTAAAAGTAAAGTTATCGGATGGAACAGAAATTGAAATATCACGAAGACAAGCCATACGATTTAAAGATATTATGTCGATTTAAGGGATAACCCCTCAATATGAATTTTTAACAAAAAATTTGATGATTACCCTGATATTATTGTGTGATCTCAAATCTATAATGTAATTTTGCACCCTACAATTGGAGATTCATATTAGATAATTATGACAAATATATTTATTGCCAACTTAGATTTTGGCATTACATCAGATGACTTAAGAGCGACCTTTTCACAGTTTGGAGAAGTTTCCTATGCCCATGTAGTTTACGACAACAAAACTAAAAAGTCTAAAGGTTATGGTTATGTTGAGATGGAAAATCTTTCAGAGGCAAACGCTGCAATCGGAGCTTTAAATGGAATGGATGTCAATGGAAGAGTGCTAGATGTTAAACTAGCAACCCCCAAAGATAAACGTCCTCAGAACATGAACAAACCAAAGGAAAAAGACCTAGACAAAGAAAGGTTCAAGCCTAAACCTCGCACCCGTGAAGTCAAAGAAGTGAAAACCAGTGAACGTAGAGTCTTAAGACCAAGAAGAAAAAGAACAGGAGAAGATAATGAATAATCCCTCTATCTAATAATATAACAGTAAGCTGAATCGTAGTAATTCAGCTTATTTTTTTGGTTATTATTTTACCGAAGTAATTCTACCTCATAAACAACTCTGGGTGCAACTGTTTATAATGCTCTAATTTACCTTGGATATATACGATGAGCTCATAGTCAGAGGCTGTGCGTAAGAAATGTTCATCTATGTTTAAGAAATTAATGAACGCCGTAAACTGCTCCTCCTCTAAATAAACAACATCATAAGAAACATAAGCACGTAAAAGTTCACGAACAACTTTATCCATATTGTCCTGATGCTCCATTTGAGCAACCAAACGCTTAGATTGGGCTGATTGACTAAACCTTTCGTACAAAGCCGTAATCGGACTCTCTAGAACATTTATCCCTGTAACGGTTCTTGTTTCACGCTGACTTAATGCTTCACGCTCTTCTTTGATTTGCTCCAATGACTTAATCGGATAAACCGTCACCTCTTCAATATTCTGAATGTTTGGACTTAATGTAATCACGGTGTCTATCGTGCAAACTTGCTGCTGTGGAATATCTATAAACTTTTTACTATACCCTTTAACAGAAAAAGCAATTCGATCCCCAGGACGAACATAAACAGAAAACTCACCATTTGGACGGCCAAATACACCTTGTTGCGTGGTGACATTAATCACCATTAAATTATAAAAACTCTGTGGCATCGCTGTGTCTTGAACTCTTCCCTTAAGGTATATCTCTTCACATTGCCCGTAAGCAATAGCTCCAGCTGTAATCAAAACACCTATTAATAGTATCTTTTTCATTGATGTAAATATATATAATTTAAAAGTCCATAGATTCACATTTGTAAAAACAAGTTTGTTGGGCCACATATTTAATTTGTTACTTATGTAAATCACGCAGAGACTCACATTAACTATTGTAAACCTAAGTTTTATCACATTGCAGTTTTGTCTTAAAAAAATCATTATCAAATGTAAACACACCTTCTTTTTTGTTTAGCGAAAAAACTTACGTAATTTTGCGCTTTTAAATAAAAAATATGAAGCGAGTAGTTGTTGGTCTGTCCGGTGGTGTTGATTCTAGTGTTGCTGCCTACCTTTTAAAAGAACAAGGGTATGATGTTATTGGATTGTTCATGAAGAACTGGCATGATGAATCCGTTACGCTCTCCGATGAATGTCCGTGGATTGATGACTCTAACGATGCTTTACTTGTTGCAAATAAACTCGGCATCCCCTTTCAAGTGATTGATTTAAGCAAGGAATACAGAGAACGTATTGTCGAATATATGTTTGATGAATATGCAGCTGGCCGAACTCCCAATCCTGATGTGTTATGCAACAGAGAAATTAAATTCGATGTCTTCTTAGAAAAAGCATTAGAACTCGGTGTTGACTATGTCGCGACAGGACATTATTGTCGTAGAAAGGACAATGAGGATGGGAGTGTTAGTTTACTTGCGGGTCTTGATAAAAATAAGGACCAGTCGTATTTCCTTTGTCAGTTAAATCAGGGACAGCTGGAAAAGGCATTGTTTCCTGTTGGGGATTTGCAAAAGGACGAGGTTAGAAGAATCGCTAAAGAACAAGATTTAATTACCGCGGACAAAAAAGACTCTCAAGGTCTTTGTTTTGTAGGAAAAGTTAGCTTACCTGAGTTTCTACAACAACAACTTAAGGTAAAAAAAGGAAAGGTGATTGAAATTCCAGAAGACCACCCTGCTTTAAGGCAGTATCACCAAACACCTATTAATTTTGATCATATCGACAAGCTCGTTACTCCTATCTTATTCAAACCTGAGGACGGAATTGAGGTTGCAGAACATCAAGGTGCGCACTTTTACACTATCGGTCAGCGCAAGGGATTGCATATTGGTGGTAGACCAAATCCTTCTTTTGTGCTTCAGGTTGATACTGAAAATAATTATGTTTACAGTGGCCAAAAAGATAGTCATCCTGGTTTAAACAAAAGTGCTTTAAAGATGGATAACAAAAGCCTTGTGTTTAACAATGTAAAGAATAGGTTTAAGATAGGTGAAGAGATTAAAACGCTTGTAAGAATCAGGTATAGACAACCTCTTCAAGAGGCGACTGTTTTGACGAAAGATGAATCTACCTTTGTGTTATTTAATCAGCCTCAACGTAGCATTACTCCTGGTCAGTTTTGTGCATTTTACGATCAAAGCGGTGAACTCTTGGGTTCAGGTGTTATCCAGCAATAAACCTTAACTGTTGACATTGAAAATAATGCTTACCTGGAGATAGCAGCAGACGGCCTTTTCAAGGTATTTGAGTCAACAATGGTTTAATGAGAAGCAAGCTCTTCAAATGTCCCATCACTATAAAAGACAATCACTTTCACTACCTTACGCTTACTCTCCTTTGGATCAGGTACTGATGTGTCTGTGTCATTATTTTTTACACTAGATTTGTTATAAGGAGCTTGATCTTCATCATTAAATTGAGCCGAATCCTCTTTTACCTCTATGTCCGCCAGAGGCCTTAACACTTGTTCATCTGTACCCTCAGCAACGCGACCGACTTTCTTCCCCGTTACCAACCAAGCTGCATCAACTTTAGGAAAGGCATTTAATATTTTTTGTATAAAGTCAATACTGGGTTTATTCCTACCGGCTAACACATGAGAAATGCTTGAACGTTGAACGCCAATCTTATCTGCAAAGGAGGCGTTGGTCATTCCATTCATTTTAATTACCATTTGTAATCTTTCGCTTATTGACATTTTTTTGAAGTTTACTACAAATGTAATATTATTTTTGAAATTCAGTTACATAAGTAAATAATATGTTAAAAATACGGTTTAACAATGTAAACTACCAAAACAACACTTAGGTTACTTATGTAAACGAGTTGTCCAACAAAAAAGTCAACACTTAAACTATATTCCCAGTTAACACACACAATGACTCACCAAAAATAACTCTAGTCAAGCCATTTGTTTATATAGAGAAACGATCTACATCACCAAAAAAGTGCACCACCTGGAATAAGAATTATTTAGCAATTTGTATTCACCTACACCATAAGCTTAAGATTTTCATCCCTTAGGATAAACCATCAATCACTTTACTGCTCAATCAATGAAGGACGAAATTTTCCTTAGCTTTTGAGCCTAATCCCCCACCTGTACCTCCATCACAATACAGCAATACTTCCATCAGTTAAAAGTAGCCACATAAAAAAAAAGGAGGACTCTCGTCCCCCTTTCTACTATTATAAACAACATCAAACTATAACAAACAAATATTAATCACTAATTAATGGAAAAACCACAAGTAAAGAGCTCTTCTCGTTCTATTTTATTCTCTGGGTACTTCCGTACTTTATCCATTAACTTAGCGACTTCGTAAATCGTTAATTTATTTTCTTTATTTTCTTCTGCATGAGTCGTTAACTCCTCTTGTGCAATGTTTACACGGTTTAGTGCAATTACATATCGATTCATCATATCTTCATCGTTTGAATTCTATACCTTCTTACGGCCAAACATTCAGAGGGTTACATTAAATCAAGAAATAATTGACATTTTTAAACAATATGCTGAAGTTATTCTAAAATAGACCACTTGTTAACCACTGAATTACAAGCAACTACTCTCGAAATACATTTTTTAACTGCTTGTGTTTTTTTTCGCGTGTTCCTGATTCCGACTTTATAAGTAACTGCAATAAAATGATCAACAAGTAGATAGGAAACAAGATTGTCTTCAAGCTTTTTTTAATGATATACCTAGCTCCTTTTCTTCTTGCTGTTTTTTCTTTTTTGGAGCTCACATTCTTCTCTTCTCCATCGTTATCTAATCTAAAAAAACGCAATGCCCTATTCATTAAAATCTCACCTAACCCATATTCTCTAATGTTGGTCAGTGAATATTCTTTGTAACTTAACACAAATTGAAATAGAATTGTTTTCAACTGAATTAATAGTGATAAACTTAATTCTTGTACTTGTTGCTTAACAATCTTCAACTCCTCTTTAAGTTCTTCCACTGCGATTTTATTCTCTTCTGAAATTGTTGTATACATGATTAATATTGTTGTTTGTTGCAAATATCATAAGGAATAGTGTAACTTTTTGATCCATTAAGCGGTATACTAATATTAAGTACTCAATCTTAACTTAATTAAGTCGATTAAGTAAATTAAGTTTTAGATTAAGTAAGGTATTAAGTTTAGAATTTCTATTTTTGCTTATTCAATGAGACTTGCCGGTACATATCACCCCATTCCCTTTCTGCTCGAAAGGCTATCCCATTACCTACCTGGTGTGACAATAACCAGTGCATTATGGTTAGATTACAATAAACAACTTCGCACTTCTCATGAATCCGCGCCACTAAGCGACTATTTAAAAGTAAAAGCTCAAGAACTACGCAAAGCACAAAAAAGAATTGAATGGTCTCGGACTGAGGATCTATTTGAAAACCACAAACCAGAAACTTCTCAGCTATCTTTTGAGGATGAAGACGCTATGAATGTCCTGCGTTTATACTTCCAGTCTCCAATCGACGGACTGAATGATATTATCACTATTCGATTTACCAATAACGTTTTTCTTAAAAACTTAAACATTCAATTTAAAGGAATAAGCACTCAAGAAAAACACATTCTAAGTAGCATGTTGATTTCTATTCTTTCTGCCGAACACCAAAAAGCAGTTGAGGAAAGAGATTTTTTGATGCGTGTTGAACAGATTAACAAAAAACAAACCCATAAAATAAAGCAACTTACAGAAGATTTAAAATCAACTGAACAACTGTATAGTTCTGCCATTAGTAATATACTCAATGACTTTAAACAAAAACTTGAAATAAAATTAAATAAGGAGTTTATATTCAGCAACAAAGTCATTTACAAACTCGCTAAAGAACGTCTTTCGATTCAAGCGATTGAAGCGGTAATTGAAAACGCAATCTATCTAGCTTATAACCTGAACTTATCAGAACAACAAATAAGGATAACAGCAGACCATATCCAACTGGATAAAGTTAAGGCTGTGGTCAATCATAGTAACACCATTCGTAAAAGCGATACCAAAACCAATCACTTACTTGATCGGTACGAAGCTGCTGCAATACATGTGTTAGAAAAGGGATTAAACGTTAATGGTAAGACAATAGCAGCCCACCTTGACCCACCTGTTACTCCACCTGCAATTACTGATGCGGTCAAAAAGAACAAAACCAAGATTTCTTATTTACTTCAGCAATATCCTGAAAAATGGCCAAACACAAGAAAATCAATTAAGCCAATAGCAAATCTTGATGAGACTATCGTTAAATCTAGGGTTGTCTAACTATTTACTTATGTAAACACAGTTAAAGCTTTGTTTTTAATTAATAATTACAGCGACTTGCACTAACTTTAATCGAGGTTCAACAAATAAGTCTTATCTTTGTTTCTCTAACAAAGCAATACAATGAAAGAGTTTGATATCCCAAAGTTTTACCGCTCTCCGATTATTTCCAAAGTTAAAAACATGCGAAAAGTAATGGATCCTCGTAAGAAGGACTTCACTCCTACTATTTTGGATTTTGGTCCCGTTCGATTCCATATCGCTCGTCACTTTGGTTTTTGTTTTGGCGTTGAGAATGCCATTGAAATTTCTTATAAGGCTATTGTAGAAAACAGAGGTAAGCGTATCTTTCTTTTAAGTCAGATGATTCACAATCCTAATGTTAATGCTGATCTTTTGGACAATGGAATTCGTTTCTTGCAAGACACAGAAGGTAATGAGTTAATTTCTTTTGATGAATTAAGACCTAATGATGTGGTGATTGTTCCTGCTTTTGGTGCACCCATTGAAACGATTGTTAAGTTAGAAGCCAAAGGGGTTGATGTCAAAGCTTACAATACCACTTGTCCTTTTGTTGAGAAGGTTTGGAATCGTTCCAAAAAACTGGGCGAAACAGAACACAGTATTATTATTCATGGAAAACACAATCATGAAGAAACGCGTGCTACTTTTTCTCACAGTTCTTCAAATGCTCCTTCTGTTGTAGTGCGAGACATTGAAGATACTGCCGTCTTAATGGATATGGTACTTGGAAAGCGACCGAAAGAAGAGTTCTATACTTACTTCGACGGGAAACACAGTGAAGACTTCGATGTAAATCAGCATTTAGACCGACTTGGCGTTGTTAACCAAACTACAATGTTAGCAACAGAAACGCAAGAAATTGCTGACTTCGTTAAACAAACAATGATTGAGAAGTACGGTGAAGAAAATCTTAAAGATCACTTTGCCGACACCCGCGATACGCTTTGTTATGCTACAAATGATAATCAAAATTCTACTTACGGATTAATGAAGTCGAATGCAGACCTTGCAATTGTTGTCGGTGGATACAACAGTTCAAACACAACACACTTGGTCGAGCTTTTGGAAGAAAGTTATCCTACTTATTTTATCAATACAGAAGATGACATTCTAAATAGAAATGAGATCTCACATTTCGACATCCATAAAAAGGTCGTTAAAAAAAGTACTGATTTTATTCCTTCCCATGAAGTGGTTGATATTGTACTCACCTCAGGCGCTTCTTGTCCTGACGCTGTTGTAGACAGAGTTCTCCATAAATTTTTGGACTACTTTAATGAAACAAAGACAGTTAAGGAGGTATTGTCCAATATTGAAGTAAAAAATTAAGAAATATTCTTCAAGAACACTTGTAGAATCATATCTAATTACTATTTTTGCGCTGGGGTAAGTCTTGTACGACCAGCTCCCTCTGAATCCCCCAGGACGGGAACGTAGCAAGGGTAAGAGGTTGTAGCGGTGCGATGCAAGTAGCTTACCCCACTTTTTTTTTATAAAACCTACCCCCTATTAATTTCCCTTCGTTTTTCAAAAGCTTAATGTTTAGTTAATACTCAAAAGAATTTAAACCCTTAAATTCGTTTAATTTTGTCTTTTTGATCGAATGACACTTTATTCATGAGTATAAAACTTAAAGAACTAGCAAAATTATTTCTAAAACTAGGAAGTATTGCCTTTGGCGGTCCAGCAGCTCACATCGCAATGATGGAGAACGAAATCGTAAAAAAACGAAAATGGATGACTTCCCAACATTTTCTAGATTTGGTTGGTGCTACGAACCTAATTCCAGGACCCAATTCCACAGAAATGACCATGCATTGTGGACATGAACGCGCAGGATGGAAAGGATTAATTGTAGCTGGTGTTTCTTTTATTCTTCCTGCAGTAACCATCACCATGATTTTGGCATGGCTTTATGCTAAATATGGAGAAGTTCCTGCCGTCCTACCTTACATTTACGGTATACAACCTGCAGTTATTGCAATAATTCTAGCAGCTGTTTTTAGACTCGCTAAAAAAGCGATAAAATCAACAGAATTAATAGTACTAGGGGTGATTACCTTAAGTATTACTTTAATAGGAGTTCATGAAATTATTGCATTGTTTTCCTGTGGGTTAGCGGGGCTACTCCTCTACACAGTTAGAAATAGAAAAAACACATTGAATAGTTTTTCACCTTTTCTATTACTTCACATGGCCCTCTCCCTTACTAGCTTAAAAGTCTTTTGGATTTTCCTTAAAGTAGGCGCAGTACTTTATGGTAGTGGATATGTCTTGTTCGCATTTTTGGATGCAGAATTAGTGAACACTGGATTACTTACCCGTCAACAACTTATGGACGCAGTTGCTGTTGGTCAGTTTACTCCGGGTCCTGTGTTATCAACAGCTACATTTATAGGATGGCAACTCAACGGATTTTGGGGCGCCCTAGCAGCTACTCTTGGAATATTCCTCCCCTCTTTTGTGTTTGTTGCTTTACTGAATCCATTGATCCCTAAACTAAGAAAGTCACCATACATTTCTGCTTTTATGGATGCAATTAATATTGCAGCTGTAGCAGTAATTGTTGCTGTGTTAGTGGAAATGAGCTTTGAAGCTTTGGTAGATTGGAAAACATTTATGATTGCAAGCTTGAGCATTATCGCTGTTTTTATTTTCAAAAAACTTAACAGTGCATTTATTGTGTTAGGTGGCGCTGGATTAGGCTATTTACTCACCTTGGTTTAATTCATAAATTAACAATAATGTGAAGAATATCACTAAATTAACATTTATTAATTGGTTACTAAGATATTAGCACTTATATTTGTAATGATTTAGGTGGTTAAGTTAGGTTGATTAGCGAGAGGAAGGAACGCCAGTTTTTTCCTCTCGCGTTTTTTTTCACACACTCCCCCTTCTTCATTTCAACACTATAATTGTTTCAATTTTATTACATCAGAGAATTACTCATCATCCAAGCTTAAATCAATAGATTTCATTTTTTCTGTTCATTTTAAAAATACCCTCAAAAAATAATACAGAATTTATCCAACTCCTAAGTATTGTTGTATCTTTGCCTCCCATAGTTACAAATCAATTAAAAAATGTCAAATTCAACAAAATACATCTTTGTAACTGGTGGGGTTGCATCCTCATTGGGAAAAGGAATTATCGCAGCATCTTTAGCTAAACTTTTGCAAGCAAGAGGATACTCAACAACCATTCAAAAACTTGATCCTTACATCAATATCGATCCTGGAACTTTAAATCCATACGAGCACGGTGAATGTTATGTCACCGACGATGGAGCAGAAACGGATTTAGATTTGGGGCATTATGAACGTTTTTTGAATGTTTCAACATCTCAAGCGAATAATGTAACCACAGGTAGAATCTACCAATCTGTAATTAACAAAGAACGTCAAGGAGCATATTTGGGTAAAACTGTTCAAGTCATCCCCCACATCACCAATGAAATCAAAGAAAATATTCAGAGTCTGAGTAAAGATGGTGAGTATGACATCGTTATTACAGAGATTGGAGGTACAGTTGGTGACATTGAATCTTTGCCTTTTGTTGAGGCTTTGCGTCAAATGAGATGGGAGTTTGCTGATGACTGTATCGTAATTCACTTAACACTTGTACCTTATTTACAAGCCGCTGGGGAATTAAAAACAAAACCTACACAGCATGCTGTTAAACAATTGTTAGAATTGGGTGTTCAGCCTGACATATTATGTTGTAGAACAGAACATAAACTTGATTTAGAACTAAGAAAGAAAATCGCACAATTTTGTAATGTAGTACCTGAGGCTGTTATTGAAGCTATGGACGCACCTACAATTTACGATGTTCCATTAATGATGCAAGAAGAAGAATTGGACGAAATCGTATTGAAGAGATTAGGCCTTTCGCGTAAATCTCAACCTGATTTAACTTCATGGAATTCATTTTTACATAATTTAAAGAATCCTACGTCAGAAATCACTATTGGATTGGTAGGAAAATATGTTGAATTAAAAGATTCCTACAAATCAATTAACGAAGCATTCATTCACGGAGGAACAGCAAATCTTTGTAAGGTTAATATCGAATGGATTCATTCTGAAAAAATCACCAAAGCCAATGCAAAAGAAATTTTAGGTGATTTAGATGGTATCCTCGTAGCTCCAGGATTTGGTTCGCGTGGAATAACTGGAAAAATCAATGCTGTTCAATATGCCCGAGAAAACAATGTTCCTTTTTTAGGTATATGTTTAGGTATGCAGTGCGCTGTTATTGAATTTGCTAGAAATGTTATGGGTTGGGAAGATGCACATACAGCAGAAATTTCACCTGAGGCCAAACGTCCTGTGATTAGTTTAATGGAAGAGCAAAAAACTGTTTCTGATATGGGTGGAACCATGCGTTTGGGTCAATATAAATGTGAATTAAAACCCAATTCAAACATCTATGAGGCATACAATACTGAGGTGATCAAAGAACGTCACCGACACAGATTTGAATTTAACAGTGCATATTTAGATGATTTTAAGAAAAGTGGTATGAAAGCAACTGGATTTAATCCAGATACAGGATTGGTTGAAGTGGTAGAAGTTGAAGACCATCCATGGTTTGTTGGAGTTCAATTCCATCCTGAATATAAAAGTACAGTCGACAATCCTCACCCACTCTTTACTAGTTTTGTTAAAGCAATTATGAACAACAAGAATAAATAGTTAGAAAAAATAAATAATGGATAAGAATACAATTATTGGTTTAGGTTTAATTGGAGTAATACTCGCTGTATTTACTTTTTTCAATCAACCTTCAGAAGAAGAACTTAAGGAAAGGATGGCGCAGCAAGAATTAGTTGCGCAACAACAAAAAGAAGCTGCTGAAAAAACAGAAAGTAAGATCACCAAAAAGACCGTTGAAAATCCTGCTCCTAAAGCTGTATTGGATGAAAACGGAAATCCTGTTCTTGACAGTCTTGGAAATACAGTTTATGCTAACGATTCCCTAATGGTGGAGGAAGCTGAAACAGTTGGAATTGTAAATGCCAGAGACGTAGAAGAAGAAACTTTTGTTTTGGAGAATGAGAAGTTAAAAATCATTTTAACCAATAAAGGTGGTGGTGTAAAAAGTGTTTTCTTAAAAGGTTATCAAACTTATGAAAACTTTAGGAAAAATGAAGGTACGGAAGAAATTACACCACTTCAACTATTCGATGAAGAGATCGCTTCTAACGGACTGAAATTCAAAACAGACAAAGGAGAGCAATATACAAGCGGAGTTGCTTTCGAACTGTTGAGACAAACTGAAAACTACATCTCTTTTATTGCTCATTATGACGAAGGAAAATCAATTGAACAAATCTATTCTATAACTCCAGATCAATATCATATTAACTATGAAGTTAAAATGAAAGGGTTTGAAGGAGAAGTTACACCAGAAAGGGTCTTTCTTGATTGGGAGGTTGAAATGTTAAAGACTGAAAAACTATTGTCTGAACAACGTCGTATTTCAACGGTATTTTTCAAAGAAAAGGGCGGTTCTTACGATTATTTATCTGAATTTTCAGATGATGAATTTGCAGCAAAAACTGATGTTGACTGGGTTGCTTTCAAACAAAGTTACTTCTCTTCGATCATTATGCCAGATAAACCATTTATGAAAGAAGGAACAACTTTTAAGGTGGTTAATTATGAAGAAGGCTCTGAAAAAGATTCTTCACACATTAAAGCTTATTCTTCCTCAATGAATCTTGGATTAAGCAATACTGGGAATGGTAGTGTCCAAATGAAATGGTTCTTTGGTCCTAATGACTATGATGTACTTGAATCGTACGCAAATGGTAGTGAGGACATTATTAATTATGGATGGGGATTGTTTAGATGGATTAATATTTATGCCATTCAACCTTTGTTTGTTTGGTTGGCTGGATTCGGTATGAGTGCTGGTATCGCTATTTTACTCCTCACAATTATTGTAAAGTTAATCCTTACTCCTATTCAATGGAAAATGTTTGCTTCTTCTGCAAAAATGAGAATTTTAAAACCTGAAGTAGAGGAAATCAACAAAAAGTATCCAAATAAGGATGATGCGATGAAAAAGCAGATGGAAATGATGACACTTTACCGTGAGTCGGGTGCTAGTCCACTTGCAGGGTGTGTTCCTATGTTGATTCAGATGCCTATTTTGTTTGCGGTTTTCCGTTTTTTCCCAAGTACTTTTACGCTTCGTCAAGAAGGATTCCTTTGGGCAGAAGATTTATCGAGTTATGACTCTATCCTTGACTTGAGCTTCAACATTCCATTTTATGGATCTCATGTAAGTTTATTCACTTTATTAATGGCGATTACAACATTGTTCTATACTGTTTTAAACAGCAGTAATATGCAACAACCATCACAACCGGGGATGCCAAACATGAAAATTATCATGTACTTCTTCCCTATTATGATGATTTTCTTCTTTAATAATTATGCATCTGGATTGAGTTATTATTACTTCATCTCTACTTTGATGTCGATCTTAACGATGGTGATGATTAAGAATTTCTTTGTGAATGAAGACAAATTAAAAGCAAAAATGGCTGCCCGTCAATCTGCAAGTAAAGGAGATGGAAAAAAAGGAAAATCTAAATTCCAGGAGCGTCTTGAACAAATGCAAAAAGCGCAACAAGAAAAATTGAAAAACAGTAAGAAAAAATAAATTCTTTATCATTTTAATTGATTAACGTCCTGTTCTAAATGAGCAGGACGTTTTTTTTTGCCAGGATTAGTAATTTTTAACCGAGAAAGTAGTTTACAACTGCTTTTTTTCATTAACTTAATTGGGTAAATTAAAACCTGAATACATGTTAATAGAAATCAATAATGACAACATCGACAAACGTTTGATTGATGACGTTGTAAAAGAATTAAAGAATGGTGAAATCATCATTTATCCTACAGACTCAGTATATGCAATTGGGTGTGATTTAAAAAATAAGAAAGCCTTAGAAAAACTGGCCAAATTTAAAGGCCTGAAACTTAAACAGTCTAAATTCTCTATCATCTGTAAAGACTTAAGTCAGGTTTCAGAATATGTTAAACACATTCCTCAGCCCACATTTAAGGTCATGAAAAGAACACTTCCTGGTCCTTTCACCTATATTTTACATGCCTCAAGTGAGGTAACAAAGCTATTTGATACCAACCGTACAGAATTAGGGATTAAGATTCCTGACAACAATATTGTTTTGGCTATAGTTGAAGCATTGGGGAATCCTTTGGTGACCACTTCCCTTCACAATGAGAATGATGAAATGTTGGAGTACTTTATCGATCCTTACAAAATCTACGAACAATTTGATGATAAAATCAACACCATTATTGATGGAGGGCCAGGAAAACTGGAAGCCTCTACGGTAATTGACTGTACTGGAGACCAACCAGAGGTTGTACGTGAAGGAGTTGGAAAGCTATAATTGATTATAGACTCCAAATTTTAATCTTACGGTCATCTCCTATTGTTGCAAAGGATTGTTCTGAAATTTTCGCAATCCTATTCACAGTATGGCGGTGACCTTTATTTTTGAATTCGACTCTTTCAATAATAGAAATATCCATGGCATTCCATAATTTTATACTCTTATCGAAGCTAACAGAAACCATTTTTTGTTTTCCATCGATGAAGATCAAATCATAAACAGCATAATTATGAGCCGGTATGCTTAAGAGTAATTCTTTTTCCTTCCAATTCCACTTTTTGATATGTGCGTCTTTTCCTCCAGTATAAAGAACATCGCCATCAAATAATGCACAATTCGCACCTTCTTTATGGGCTTTGAATTCTTTAATTAAATTAAAAAATCCTGTTTCTAATATTCTAATGTAGCCATCTTGACCACAAATAGCAATATGAAGGCCGTCTTCACTCGTTGAAATCTCTCTTATCTTACCACAATTGAAGGGTAAAGTGATTAGAAGGTCAAAGGTTTTTGCATCCCAAGCGCAAAAAACACCATCTTTATCTCCAGAGTAGAAACGTTCTGTATGTTGACAATACGTCAAGGCGAATACCGCCGCTTTATGTTGAGCAAGCCACCTCACCTCTTCTCGTTTTACGGTGTCAATAACATGAATACCTCCATTGTTGGTACCAATTGCCAGCAAATTAGAAACTGGGGAAAAGTCAAGATTATACGCGGATCGTTCAAGTTGCACCGTAAAATTAGTCTGTTCTCCTTTGGATACATCCCATTTAGCAACGAACTTATCTGCACTTGTCGTATAAAGAAATCCATCATTAAAAACCACATCATAAATAGCCCCATTGTGACCACTTATCGAATGCAATAATTTCAATGATTCTTTCGTTTCCATCTTATTCCTCTTCGTCCTCGTCAGAATTTACTTGCTTTAAACGTGTCGCCATATCAGTCGGTAAACTTTCAAAAAAAGTATCACCTCTCAATCCAATACGTAAACATTCCAGCGGAATAACTTCGTTAGGAGCAATATTTCCTAAATTAACATTAGCACCAAATAGTTTAATAAACCAAACTTGTTGATTTTTTTTAGGTGCTTCCCAAAGAATACTGTTGGGGTCTATTTTAGCAATAATTTTATTGATCAAGAAGGTATGCGCAGTTCCATTCGGTCTAAAAACACCAACGTTTCCACTCTCTCTTCCTTCTGCAATGACTTTCCAAGAACCCGCCTCAAGTTCATTACTCATCATTTTAATCCATTTGTTTGGAGAAATAAGAATTCCAGAATCTTTAGAACCTACTTCTGATAAAACAGTAGTGTTTTTGGCCATTGTATGAATAAGTTCACACTTTTCATCGTGAGGGATAATAATGGAACCATCAGAAATCTCTGCCAAGTCAAGATCATATTTGTCAATTAATCTCAGATAATCTTCAAACATACCTCTTGCATAAAACGCTTCAAATAAAGTTCCTCCAAAGTAAGGACGAATATTGTGTTTCTTATAAAGTTTTATCTTTTCCTCTAATTGATTCGTTACGAAAGCAGTACCAAACCCAAATTTCACAATATCTGTGAGACCTTCATTTGCTTCTATAAAATTTGCTGCTTCGGAAAGACTTAAGCCTTTATCCATCATCATGGTTAACCCTTTTTCACGAGGTTTTTGGTCACGTTCTGGAATATATGGTAAACTAAAATTCTTCATTATCTATATTTTCATCAAATTCATCTAACCGATCTATAAAATAAGATGCGGAATTCATTTCTGGAAAGTGCAAAAATAAACTTTTTGCTAAATTAGCATCATTTTCGAGGACTTCATCAAAAAAGAACATTGATTCAGACTGATTTCCTATCATCCAATGACAATAGCAAAGGACCATTTTCGTTACATTGTTTTCACGCAACTCCTTATTCTTTTCAACTGCTTCAAAAACCATATCCATAGATATTCCAGCAATAAACGACAGATAATCAATAATTGCCTCCTTATCTCTTGGGTCTAACTCAATGGCTTTTTCGTAAGCAGCAATTGCCTGTTCATTTTGTTCTTTACTTTCATAAGCATTACCTAATGAACGCCAATAATCTGATTTCGTTGGTTCTAAATCTACAGCCACTAATAACTCCTGAACAGCGCGGGTATGTTTTCCCAATAAATCACTCATGATTCCTTTTCCTAACCAAGCGTCTGCTAATTGTGGTAAAAGTGCTGTGCTTTTATGGTACATTTCATAAGCTCTCTCAAGCTCACCAAGTTCTTCATAACACTCTCCCATTGAACAATAAACCATAGGATCATCTTGGTCAAGTTTTAAACATTTATTATAGTGTTCTAATGCTAGCTCAATTTTATTGGCATCTAAATAAGCATTGGCTAAATTATAAATAGCAGGTATAAAATCATCATCAATTAAAATCGCATATTCATAGGCCCAAATTGCTTGATCTGTTTTGCCTATTTTAGAATAAGCATTTCCTAGATTATACCATGTGGTATAGGAATAAGGTTCTTCATCAATATACTCTAGAAAACATTTTATTGCATTATCATAGTCATTGATTTTTTCATAGCAATGTGCTAGTTCATAAATCAATAGATCGTTCAGACTACCTTCTTTAATTGCATTGCTTAGAATTTCAATTGCAGATTTATAATCGTCTTTGTTTTCATATTCCATCGCTAGATCAATCGCAATTTCAGCCTTTTCTTCTCCAGAAGCGGAGTCAAAAGCTTTTCGGAAATACTTTATGGCTTGATCGTTATCTTTTAACTGACTATAACAAGTTGCAATTGAAAGAAGCACATCAAGATTATTGGCCTCCATGCGCTCTAAGTTCAGCAAGAGTTTTAATGCAGCATTGATTTTACCCGTCATTGACAACACCTGTGCATAACGTGTAATAATTGTACTATTCGTTGGGAAATGTTCTATCGCTTTTTCAGCTGCCCATTTTGCTTTTTTCAATTGGTTTGAAATCATCAAATGATCAAGAATATATTCCACCTCGTCTGAATCGATATATACGTATTCATTGAGTGCATACATTTGTTCAAAATGCGCTATCTGCCTCTTAAAATCGGGGTTTAACCAATCGTCATCATTCTCTTCTTCAAACATAATGCTAAGATAAAAATTTCTTTGTCAATCTCCTCCTATACAAAGGAAATCTCAGGTGCAAAATTCGAGTATTTATTACACTAATACGACTTTCTTTGAAGTTTAAATTAAACTTCAGTAAATTGGATTAATTCATTAAGAATAGTGATTTAATAGAAAAGTTGCTCATAAAAGCAAACCATTCTGCTTATTATAAGCCTTTACACTTTCAAACTATTGAACGATAGTTAAAAGATCTACCTCAAAAATCAGCACTGTATTTGGAGGAATGGAGCCTCCACCCTTTTCACCATACCCTAATTTAGAAGGAATAAGCAAAATTCCTTTACCTCCTTCTTTAAATTTCGGAATTCCTTCTGTCCATCCTTTAATAACTTGCTGCAAATTAAAAGTAGCTCCACCTGCATCGCTTTGGTCAAAAACATTTCCATTTGTCGTATATCCTTTATATCTAACAGTTACATTATCGTTAGATAAAGGATGATTACCTGTTCCTAATTCATTAATCACATAATGCAAACCAGAACTCGTTTCCAAGGCTGTTAGGTTTTGATCAGCGATATATTCTTTAATGATTTCAATGTCTTTTTCAAGTTGCTCTTCAGGACTTAATTCCTTTTTACAAGCCGAACCCATTATCAGGAATCCAATCATTAAAAGTGAAAATCGAATGTTCATATTTTTTTCTTCAAAAATAGTGAATACTTAAGAGAAGATAGTGTTAAATATCACAAATGATTTCAACAAACAGCTTCACCAGTAATTTAAGTGCTAAAAAAAACAGGGACAACTTTCGCTGTCCCTGTTTTTAATATCCATTGTTCGCTATGATTAGAATCTCCATCCTAAGCGTAAAGACGCAAAGTTAGTTACATAAGAATCTTTATAACCAGCAAATTCAGTAGTTGAAGTTGTAGAAGTTCCACCAGAAGTCACAGTAGTTTCTCCTACTCTATCCTTATGTGTTGTACCATGTACTGCAACACCTAATTCTAAACCTACATATACATTTTCTACAAAGTAGAAATCCATACCTAGACCCAACTGAGCACCAATTCCAAAGTATCCACCTGATTGCTCACTTGTAACCGCGCTATTGTATCCAGTTCCATCATACATATCCCAAGTTTCATTTTGTTTACCAATTGAGAAATTCACACCTAAAGCAGCGTATGGATCTAGCTTTTTTGTTCCTAAGAAGTGGTATTCACCTCCTAATTGAAGTGCAACAGCAGCTCTTTTTATCTCCTGAAGTCCTTCACCTCCTTTTGTTCCATCATTAAATTCGTAAAAACGATTTTTTTCAGTCATTGCACTACCTGAACCATCACCTAATGATAATTGAACACGAGCGGCAATGTTATCACTAACGAAATAACGAGCACGCAATGAAGGAGCATTCCAATTGATACCAGTATTTCCTCCTGTAACAAGGGCCTCAATAGAGAATGGTGTTGCGTCTGTAGCCTTCTCTACTTCTGCATACGTTTGAGCATTTAAGCTTCCTGCAAACAATGCAGAAAGAGCTACACAACCTGTCAAAATAATCTTTTTCATAATTAAATAGTTTATTAATTTATACTAAAGTTAACAAGTCTTACGGACTTATCACACTAAATGTTTCAAATATTTCCATATTTAATTGTTAATAACTTCAACCTAATCGTATTCACATGAATATCAATCTATATCGATTACCAATCCATCATAGGCTGGAGCGACTGAAAGGGGCAACTTTTTTTGAATTTCTTCATGCGTACCAAAATAATGGGACATATGGGTTAAATAGCTTTGTTTGGGCTTCAAAAAGTTAATGATGTCTAAGGCTTCTTCTAAGTTGAGGTGAGAAATATGTGGTTCTTCTCTCAAACAGTCTAATAGAAGTACCTCTACTCCTTTCAATTTATTCAATTCCTCTACTGGAATGGTTTTTACATCTGTCATGTAGGCAAAGTCTCCTATACGGTATCCAAAAACAGGCATTTTATAGTGATACGAAAGAATTGGGGTTACCATTGGACCGTCAGGCAATTGAAATGGTTGATTCTCTATAATATTGATATTTACCCTAGGAACACCTGGATAAGTGTTGCCTCCAAAAGCATAGTGAAATTCTCGCTTTAAAGTTTCTGCAACTGCATGGTTGCAGAAGAGTTCCATATTTCTTTTTTCTAGGAAATTAAAAGATCGAACATCATCCATTCCTGCGACATGATCTTTGTGTTCATGTGTGTACAATACTGCACGTAAACTATCCACATCCTCTCTTAACATTTGCTGCCTGAAGTCTGGACCTGTATCAATTACAAAGTTTTCGTCATTCCAAGTGAAAAGAATTGAACTTCTCAACCTTTTATCTTTTGGGTCTGGTGAGGTACATACCTTGCATTTACACCCTATCACAGGAACACCCTGCGAGGTTCCTGTTCCTAATACTTTAACTTGAAGCTTATTTTTCATGTCTTTCAAAAATATAAACTATATCTGTTTAACAGTAGAAAAAAACAAAAAAAAGCCCCGACAAAATTGCCGGGGCCTCCCAAATTTAATCGAAATGAATTATTTAATCACTTTGAATGTTTTTGCACTATTTTCAGTTCGAACATTTACAAAGTAAACACCAGCGTTTAGTTGTGCTGTATTTACAGTGAAGTTGCTAGAAGAAATAGTTGAAGAATATACGATACTTCCAGTTGCAGAAACTACTTCTACTGACTGAAGTGTACCATTTTCATTCGTAATATTTAATACTTCTTTCACTGGGTTCGGGTAAACAGATACACCTGCGAAATCTAAATCATTAAGACTTGAAGTATCAACAGTGATAGAAACGCATGCTGAAGTGTCTTGACAAACACCATCTGTTAAGATAACTGCATAACTTCCAGTTTCAGTAGCCGTAAATGACATTCCTGTTTCACCAGCTATTACAGAACTATCAGCACAGTTAATCCATTGGTAATCAACTCCAGTTTGGTCAGCAGTGATTGTCGCTTCTGAAACTGTTGTTGTTACTACTAAATTACATAATTGAACTGCTGCACATGGGAACAATTGGTATCCTGAATCATATGGTGAACTACTGTCATATTGTTTTCCTAATCCTGTTAAGCTAAATGGTCCAACTGGTGTTGGTGTATTCGCCATTGGAGAACTTCCAGGTACACGTACCAAGAAAGTATCTACTCCATTAGTAACATCAATGTTACCGTGGTCAGGCCATAATGCTTCACCGTTTACAAGGTAAAGAGTGTCAAACATAACATATTGACTTTCTGTCGTTTCATCTAGAGTTGTAACTAAAGTTGGTGCTTGAGTTGCAGCTCCTTGCGCTAAAACAGTAATTTCATTAGGAATCACTTGAATCAATCCATTGAATTGACCAATTTGACCTTTAATTTCCAAGCTATCTCCTTCTACTGGCGCTGTGTAGTTTGGTAAATCGTCAAAGTTGAACAAAGTAATTCCATCATTATTATCATCAATAACAACGATATCATAACCATTTCCTCTGAAGTCACCACAGTGAACAACACCTGTTAAAATAACATATACATCTACAGAATCAGCAACACCATCCGCATCTACGCCTGTAACATCACCAATTGAATATGCTGTATAGTCTAAAGTTTCACCTGTTAATGCAATTGTTTGGTCAGTAGCACCTGTTGAAGAAATAGTCACATCACCTACCTGATTAAGGTTTTTAGCTGGACCGTTCAAACGAACATATACTTTAGTAGAAGCTACAGCACCTCCAGATTGAGTTAATGTAACTGAAGCACCATAAGTACCTCCGAGTGTTTCTGAAACTTCGAAATTTGTCGGTACTGAGACTGTAATATCATCCGTTAAGTTAAACCCTTCAACCATAAAAGAATCAGCTGCAGAAGGAGTTCCTACAAAATGAGAGAATCCTGAGATAGCAGTTTCTGAAGCAGTGATTGTTGGTGCTGGTAAAGCAATTTCACCTTCTAAAACCACAGTTACATCAGTAGCTCCTGTAGAAGTAATTGTCAACTCACCATTTGATGGGTTAGCAGCAGCCGTTCCATTCAAACGAATGTAAATAGTCGTTGGAGCAATAGTTCCTGTTCCAAACGGAAGTGTAACTGAATTACCGAATCCAGAACCTGTAGTTGAAGAGATTTCATAATCACCTGATGTAACAGTGATAACTGCATCAGCTGTTAAGTCCATTCCAGAAACATCGACAGTTTGTTCAGCAGAAGGTGTTCCAACAAATTGTAAAAATCCTGAAACTGTTGTTGGTGTAGCACTTAAAGTTGGTCCTGACGCAATAACAAACGAACCTATATTGGAAATTGTTTCATAAGAATCTGCACCACCTTGGCATAATCCATTTCCGTCTAATGAACCATTATAGAAATCCCAATCTGCTTCAACCCAAGCTCCCGAAGGAGTTGTATTGTCAATTCGTTTCGCATATCCATCTTTATACTCCCAAGGCTCTCCTGTACCGTCAGTATTATCTGCTCCATATTGGTCAACCACAGTCCCTACACCTGTAATAATCAAACGAATGGCGTCATCTCCATTGAAATCCACAGCAGATGAAGTGGTTGGGAAAGCATTTGTTACGTTCGGAAACTCAGTTGCAAAAGATGGATCATCTTTATAGATGTATACAAATTCGTCAGTAACTGTTCCCAAAGGTGATAAATCAAATGCGTTTCCCCATGCACCTCCATTAGAGCTTTTTTCTAAGCTGAAATTTGAAAAGTCAACTGTTCCTTGGGCGTATAACTCAACTACCTTTGGTGTTCCTCCAGAACAGTCCCCATCCATAATCATGGTAATGATTGGAGTTTGCCCCATAACTGTTGTCGAGATGAACAACAGCATTAATAAGTAAAATTTTCTCATAATATTATATTTTAAATGATTAATGCAAAACTATGATAAGTTATGCTGAATCATGTTACCAAAACATTAAGTATTGTCCAATAGTTATTAACAATTTCTAGACTTCTACTCCTCTATTACGATTACTTTAGTGTCATACCCAAAGACTGAAAAATGTCCTAAACATTCCTTAGACCAATAAGAAGTAGGGTTTGCCGGTGCTGCAGAAGAAGATCCTCCTCCAGCTATTGCTCTTAATTCGCTAAAATAGGTGTATGATTTTTCACTGTAGGAGAGCAAGTCAATTTGTACTGTATCACCTACTTGGTATAACTCTGAAAACAATGGAACTTTTTGAATATTTCCTTCGGTAAAGTCGTCGTCAAACATAAACTGATCTCCCAACTCTCTTTTGTATTCGCCATTGATTTTTTTAATGGCCCTGTAGTAATTGTCCCCTACTGGATCTGTAACATTCATGTAAACAACATACCCTGCGTCAAAAAATGGCGTTTGAGGCTGAAATTCTGTTGTCAAGGAGTCTAAAGGAACTACAGGTTGTAATACATCCGATGCCTCATAGGTTTCACCATCAACAGTAACTTTCATAGTATACTCAGCACTGTAAGTAGGTGAATAGTTTTCTAATAAATAAGTTCCATCCGCTTGATCGACTAATGGCGTAACGATTCCATCGCCATCCGTAATTTCTACCGATGCTCCGGTTAGTGTTGTATATCCATCATTCGAAAAGACGTTAATGGATTTTGAGAGTCGGACATACACCTCTTCTTTTACAGCATCGTATTTGGCTTCGATAACCAATTTTGGTTCTGTATCGGTGACTTCTAAATCAATCACTTTTTGACAAGAAGAAATGAGCACTAAAAAAGAGATTGTAAAAAGGAAATATAGCTTTTTCATCTTATTTAATTTTAAAGTTATAAGTAATCGATGGAATTATTTTAAACAATGCTGTTTGAACTGCTTGCGTTTGTCCTGTAGGATTATCCTCAAAACTATCCGTAAAACGAACTGAAAAGGCATTTTCTCTGTTGTAAACATTATAAATCGAAAAACTTAAGTTGTGTTCAAAATGTTTACGCTCTTTTAAGTACCATGTTAACCCCAAATCTAGACGGTGGTAATCTGGAAGTCGGTTTCCATTTCTTTTTCCTACGTAAGCAACTTCATATCCATCCATTTCATACAAAGCACTAGGAAATGTCACTGCATCACCTGTATAATAAACAAAACTTGTACTCACGACCAACTTTTTATTGATTTCATAGGTCAACACTAAATTCAAGTCATGAATTCTATCTTGTCGTGCCGAAAACTCAGCGCCTGCATCGATATCCTCAAAGGTTCTCAACGCTCTTGAAAGGGTGTAGTTAAACCAACCTGTTAACTTCCCTTTTGTTTTTTTAATTTGAAATTCTACTCCAAAAGCACGTCCTTTCCCATAAACTAATTCTCTTTCGATTTGACCATTTAACAACAAGTTTGCGTTGGGCTTATAATCTATTTGATTTTGCAACCATTTATAATAGGTCTCTACAGAAACTTGATACTCATCTTGTTTAAAGTTTTTATAATATCCTAAAGCTGCTTGATCCCCAATTTGAGGTTTCACATTATTGGAAGTCGGCACCCAAACATCTGTTGGACTGCTGGTTGTAGTATTTGACAATTGATGAATGTATTGGAATATCCTATTGTACCCTGCTTTTATCGAATTGCTTTCATTAAGGATAAAACTTGCGGAGAATCGTGGTTCAATTCCTTGGTAATACTTAATCGACTCCCATGAACCGTAGGTGGTTTCATCAGTAATCAACCCATTATCATCATATTCGTAGGCAGTACCTTTTCCCATATAATTGAATCCAGAATACCTCAAACCATACATGAAAGCCCATCGGTTTCCAACTTTTTGTTCGTTTTGAACATAAGCTCCTACTTCAAGCGCATGACGATCGTCCAAGTTGATTTCATTAAACCCAACATTTACCCCGCTTTCTAAAGATCCTGGCTGAAAAGTATGGTGAATCGCATTCACACCAAACTTCAAACTATTGTTGTTGTTGATATAGTAATTATAATCTTGTTTCAAATTGAAGTCCCTTATTTTTGAGCGAATTCCAAAACCATCTTCTCCTTGACCGATTGTAAATCGATAGTCGAATTCGCTATAAATAAAAGAAGTATTCACAAAAAGCTTATCATTAAACAAATGATTCCATCTTACTGTTCCAGTCGCATTCCCCCAATCAAAACCAAACTGATCGTCTAAGGAAAATTTATCTCGTCCGAAATACCCAGAAATATACACACGGTCTTTATCTCCGATTTTATAATTGGCCTTTGCATTTAAATCATAAAAGAACAATGTTGTATTTTTTATTTCTTCTTCTTTAGCAAATACTAAAAACACATCCGCATAACTTCTTCGTCCAGAAACTATAAAAGACCCTTTGTCTTTTACAATTGGACCTTCGACAGTTAATCTTGATGAAATCAAGCCTATTCCTCCAGAAGCGCCAAATTTCTTATTGTTTCCATCTCGCATTCTAACATCCATTACAGAAGATGCACGACCTCCGTATTCAGCGGGAATTCCAGACTTATACAAAGCAACGTCTTTGATGGCATCAGAGTTAAATACTGAGAAGAAACCCAATAAGTGAGAAGCGTTATAAACTGTTGATTCATCTAAGAGTATCAAGTTTTGGTCTGCTCCTCCACCGCGAACATAAAACCCAGCACTTCCTTCACCCCCACCTTTAATTCCGGGAGTCAATTGCAAGGTTTTCATTACATCTTGTTCACCAAATAGAATCGGGATTGTTTTAATCGACTGTGGATCCAAGCGAGTCACTTCCATTTGAGAAGAGGTAATGTTGTTATTGGAACGTTTTGAGGTTACTTCAACTTCTTCTAGCTCCTGAACATCTTTTGATAAAGACAATTCAATATTTATCAAAGTATCTTTTGTTAATTGAATTACAAAGCGTTGTTCTTCATAACCTGAACTTCTGTAGATTAAAGTATGTTCACCTGCAGGGATAGATAAAGAATAGAATCCATAGACATTTGACCTAGCGCCTGTATTTGACATATCCGCAACAATGAGCGATGCACCAAACAAATCTTCGCCATTTCTCGCATCAGTGATGTTTCCACTGATGGTTATATTTTGAGAAAAAGCTGAAAAGGATAAAAAAGTAAACAATAAGAGGGTCAGGAAGTTCAATTGTTTCATTGATGTGTGTTTTTTTATAATTATACTACAAGTAGTTGTGAATATTGTTCAATATTATTTATCTTTTTTCTTTAAGCTTAAGCAATACATCATCTAAAGTAAAGCCTTTTGATTTTAACAGAACAAGATAATGCAACAACAAATCAGCGCTTCCTTTAAGGAATTCTTCTGAATCACTTTGAATAGATTTCACAATTAGTTCAATTGCTTCTTTCCCCGTTTTTTCGGCAATATGATTTGTTCCACGAGCAAACAAACTAGAGATATAAGAATGTTCTTTCGGGTTGATTTTGCGGTCATTGATTTTCTTCTCTAACTGTTCAATGACTCCAAATTGATGAGAAAAAGTATCTCCCCAACAAGTCATTGTACCTTTTTCACAAATTTCAGACAAAGGTTCTGCCTTGACCAGTAGAACTGCACCTTTACAATCTAATTCTATGGTATGCAAACGAAGGATATTTTCTTCCCTCCCTTTAGTCCATAACTTTTGTTTCAAAGGTGAATAAAACGTCACTTTTTTAGTCTCCAAAGTGATATCGTAAGCCTCTTCGTTCATGTGGGCAAACATGAGTACATCATAAGTATCCACATCTTGAACAATTACTGGCAAAACGCCATCATCATTACCAAAGTTTACTTTCATAGTCGATCAGTCAAATTGTTAGAATTGCATTTTCATTAAAAAAATACTCAAACAAATTTAATCAAAAAGTATAAACTCTTACCAGATTTTGTGTAAACGATACATTAATAATGTATTAACATCAAAGCAAAAAAATAAATAGTTCAATAGGAATATGCTCTCGATAGGCTTCGGGATTATTGTGTCTTGCTTTAGCTTCTATAAGTATGAATACGAAAAATCAGATGTTAGACCTTCGACAAAAAAGTCTAATGCCTACCGTCTAACATCTAATATTCAACTATTTTGATCGTCACAGAATTTTATTCTCATGTGAACCTATGGTACTTTTCGTTCGTAGCGGTTCATTTTTTTAATGATTGAGCATAATCTTTCGCGTGATAAGTCAGAATAGCACTAGCACCTGCTCTTCTCATGCTCAACAAAGTTTCTTCAACCGTTGCATCATAATCCAGCCAACCATTCATAGCCGCAGCCTTAACCATGGCGTATTCACCAGACACGTTATACGCAGTAATTGGAACTGTAAAGTGCTCATTCAATGAATGAATAACATCTAAGTATGAAAGTGCAGGTTTAACCATTAAGAAATCAGCTCCTTCTTCCACATCTAATACAGCTTCTAAAATGGCTTCTTTTTTATTGGCTGGATTCATTTGATAAGTTTTCTTATCCCCTGCTTTTGGTGCTGAATCTAGAGCGTCTCTAAAAGGTCCATAAAAAGCGCTAGCATATTTAGCACTATAGGCCATAATGCTAGTGTTGGTATAATTGTGAACATCTAGGATTTCTCGGATAGCGGCAATTCTACCATCCATCATATCAGAAGGACCGATAATATCAAAGCCTGCTTGAGCTTGTGCCAAACTCATTTGAGACAAAATAGGCAAAGTTTCATCATTTAGAATCACACCATTTTCAACGATTCCATCATGTCCATCTGTACTGTATGGATCCAATGCAACATCACTCATTAAATTTGCTTCCGGAAATCTTTTTTTAATTTCTTGGGCGACTTTTAAGTAGAAATTGTTTTCATCGTAACTGTACTCACCTTTTTTACTTTTCTTCTCTTCTGGAATAACAGGGAACAGCACAAAGTTTTCAACTCCTAATGCTAAGCACTCCTCGATTTCTTGAAGAAGATCTTCCATTCCCCACCTATGAATACCTGGCATTGAAACGATTGGAGACTTATCTTTTTTATTGTGGGTAACAAAAAGTGGATAAATCAAATGAGACACAGATAATTGTGTTTCTTGCACCATCTTTCTAATTGCAGGTGACTTTCTATTTCTACGTGGACGTTGATACATCATAATTTTAGGACATTTAAATTAACCCTCAAATTGGGGTAGCAAAATTAGGAGAAATAAGCATCTCAAAAAATTTTTAACGTAAAAAGTCAATTTTTTAGGACTGTGACCATCATATTTTACTATTTTAGCCTAAGGAATAAATAATTACGACAATGAAGATACAAAAAACTTTAATTTTTGCTGGGGTGTTATCGTCAGTTTTAGTGCTTGGTAGCTGTGTAGATACCGCAGAAGACAATCAAATTAAGAAGGAAGGTGAGAAAATGGTTGATCAAGACCTATTAGATCCGAACCGTTCATTTAACACAACTTTTGATGGGAAATTATTTTCAGTTCCCTCTCCTGTTCAAACGGCATTATTAATAAAGTCTTTAGACATTCCATTTAATGAAGTCTTAATGAATAACCTGGAGAAAGTGAAGAACTATAATTCAGCTACAGATCAAGCGATTAACTTGGGGATTTATGGTGCTGACTTAGGTTATGTAACGCTGTATGACCAAAGTGCAAAGTCGCTTAACTACCTAAGTGTTGTTGAAGATCTTTCAAACAAACTTGGAATTGCAGGAGCGTTTGATAAAAATTTTATTGAACGATTTGAGCAAAACAGCAACGATGAAGACAGTATGTTAGTTATTCTTACTGATGGATTTAGAAAAGCGGATAACTTTTTGAAGGAAAACGATCAAAAGAATAATTCAGCATTAATATTAACTGGAGGATGGTTAGAATCTATGCATTTCGCTACACAATTGTACAGTCAAAGTAAAGAGGTGAAAATCATCAATCGAATTGGTGAACAGAAACAATCTTTAGAAACCATTTTAGAGTTGTTAGACAAATACAACACAAACGGTCAAAATGATGAGTATATTGCTTTGTTTAAAGATTTAAACACTTTATTTGAAGAGGTAAAAACGACTTATGAGTATGTTGAATCAGAGACAGACAAAGCGCGCAAAACAACGACAATCAAAAGTAAAATGAAGATTGAAATTTCTGATGAATTAGCGGAACAAATTATTGAAAAAGTAGCTGCAATACGTGCTCAAATCATTGCATAAACAAGCTATTTTAGATAAATAATTATAATTATAACATTGATAAAAACACAATAATGAAAAAAGGAATTATTCTAGGATTAATTTTCGCAGCCTTTACTGTTTTCTCAACCAAAGCACAGGATTGCGATTCTATTTATAGAGTAGTTGAAAGCTACTTAGTGACTTCAGACGATGGTCGTTCATTTGTTTCAGATGGACAGGTTTACACGGCATTTTTAGACAATGAAAAAGCAGAATTCAACACTACTTTGTATGGAAATACTGTTTATAGGATTGCTGCTTCTGCTGGAATCAAAGATGATTATGCGATTTTTACAATCAAAGACATGGAGGACAATATTTTATTTACGAACAAAGACCAATTAAATAGTCCTTACTGGGATTTTAAAGTGCAAAATTCTATTCCTGTAAAGGTCCAAACAGAGCTAGACACCAACAAGAAAATCACAGGGTGTATTGTCATGATGATTGGCTTTTTAAAATAAAATTGATACTTATTACTACTAACTATGAGTGAAAGGATACTTCGCGCTCTTATGCAACTCTTTGCGATTATTGCAAGGGTTGATGATATAAATGATCTTGAAGACACTGACGTTGTCACGAGTTCACGTGGTCGAAAAATCGTAAAGTTATTTTTAGGTCAAGAACTCAGTTCTGGATTAGTAGAAGAGTATTTAGAAGAATTTGACACTTATTTAAACATTCACCAAGGGGTAAAGAGAAAAAAAGATGGAGTTCGGAAACGTACTTCAGTAAATTCAGTAAAAATTTTAAGGATTTGTTCTGAAATAAACCAAGAACTTACCCAGAGACAAAAAATCATTGTTCTTGTTCGTATCATTGAATTTATTCAAACCAACGAAGTGATTAACGAGCAAGAGATTGAGTTCGTTAATACTGTTGGCGAGGCATTTAATATCAATCAAGAAGAATACAACGCGCTTTATAGTTTTGTAGAGGCTGATCCTGATAAAGTTCTGGATTTTCACAATATACTATATGTCATCCCTACCCTATCGGATCGCTGGACCTATGCAAAACAAATCATTTTAGAAGGGCTTCAAGGTTTGATTGCTATTATTAAGGTTGACAGTGTGAATTTATACTTTCTGCGGTATGTAGGTAGTGACCAAATTATCCTCAACGGTCAAGTTGTTGCCACAGAAAGGCAGCATATTTTTAACCCCGGTTCATCTATACGTACTTCAAAAACGAATCCTGTTTATTATTCTGATGTAATATCGCGGTTCCTTAGCGATGGATCACAAGAAAATCTATTGTTTAAATGTGAAAATTTAGAATTTAGATTTCCCAATAAGAAAATAGGTCTACACGATGTGAGTTTTGCGGAGAACAATGGCGCCTTGATTGGAATCATGGGAGGGTCTGGTGCGGGTAAATCAACTTTATTAAATGTTCTGAATGGAAACTATAAACCTTATTCAGGAAGTGTTACCATTAATGGAATAGACATTCACAAAAACCCAGAGGAAATTGAAGGAGTTATTGGTTTTATCTCTCAAGATGACTTATTGATTGAAGAATTAACTGTTTATCAAAACCTTTACTTTAACGCACAATTGTGTTTCAGTAAATTGACTAACAAACAAATTTCAAAAAAAGTCATCACATTATTGAAGGCCATTGGGCTTTATGACAGTAAAGATCTAAAGGTTGGAAGTCCGCTGGAAAAAACCATCTCTGGAGGTCAGCGAAAACGTTTAAACATAGCCTTAGAGTTAATTCGTGAACCATCTGTATTATTTGTTGACGAACCTACTTCTGGATTAAGTTCAAGGGATTCAGAAAACATAATGGATCTTTTAAAAGAACTTGCCCTCAAAGGAAAGTTAGTTTTTGTGGTGATTCATCAGCCCTCATCGGATATATTTAAAATGTTTGACCGCCTCATGATTTTAGATCAAGGAGGTTATCCAATATTTTATGGGAATTCAGTAGATAGTGTGGTTCATTTCAAAACAGAAATTGACCATGCCAATTGTGAGGAACGAGAATGTCCGACTTGTGGTAATGTAAATCCCGAACAGATTTTCAATATTATCGAAGCAAAAGTGGTAGATGAATTTGGAAACCTTACTCCAAAACGAAAAATTTCACCGCAAGAATGGAACAAACGTTATATTAATGCGCGACCAGCTGACGAAACTGATCGTGTAATTGGTAAGCCTCATATTCACAATAAGATTCCCAACCGCTGGAAGCAATTTAAAGTTTACTTCAAAAGAGATGTACTTTCTAAACTTACCAATACTCAATATATTTTATTAAATACAGTTGAAGCTCCAGCATTGGCTTTAATTCTTGCATTTTTTGTAAAATATTTTGGAACATCAAGCCTCGATTCAGACTATACATTTGAAGCCAGCGAGAACATTCCACAGTTTTTATTTATTGCTGTTGTAGTAGCCTTATTTTTAGGACTAACAGTTGCCGCAGAAGAAATTATTAAGGACAGGAAAATACTCAAACGTGAATCATTTCTGAACTTATCTAGGACCAGTTATTTGTTTTCAAAAATTTCGATAATGTTCATTATTTCTGCAATTCAAACGGCCATGTTTGTATTGCTTGGAAATTTCATCCTAGAAATAAAAGGAATGTGGGTTGAGTACTTCTTAATCCTCTTTTCAACTTCATGTTTTGCTAATATTTTAGGTCTAAATATTTCATCTACATTTAATACAGCAAAAGTTATATACATCCTCATCCCTATTATGATTATTCCTCAATTATTGTTTAGTGGGGTAATCGTAAAATTCGATAAATTACATCCATTATTTTCAAAGGAGGATAGTGTTCCTTGGATTGGTAACATTATGGCTTCTCGCTGGGCTTATGAAGGATTGGCTGTTACGCAGTACAAAAACAATGCTTATGAAGCTCCTTTTTATGTTGTTAATCAGTTGAACAGTGAAGCCTCTTGGAAAAGAGATTATTGGTTACCTGAGTTGAGGAATCAACAAAATGTGATGAACAATTATCTAAACGATGAAAGTAAATCTGCTATGGTTCATCAAGCAAAAGCGATATTGCTGCATGAAATTCAAAAGGAAGAAAAACTTTATGACCCTAGCTTGAATTTTACGTGTAAAGGTTGTGTTGAAGCTTTACAAAACAACGAATGGGATCATGAAGTTAATAGAAACATGTCTGACTACTTCAAAGTCTTGCGTAGCATTTATATGAAGGAGGTCAATGAAAGCATGGATCTTCACGCAGCAAAGCTTGAAGAGATTGGAATTGAAAAATACCGATTGTTAAAAAGAGATTATTTCAATGAATCACTCTCTGATTTTGCCACCAATAGGAATGATCTGGATAAGATTATTATCCAAGAGGGGAAATTAATACAAAAAGCCGATCCTATTTACAATATTCCTAGAGGTAAAGGATTTTTAGAAACACACTTTTACGCACCAGGGAAAAACTTGTTTGGATTGTACTTACCTACTTTCTATGCTAACCTTCTCGTTTTATGGGGGATGACTATTTTTCTATCTATTACCCTTTATTTTGACTTCTTTAGGCATCTTATCGAGTTTTTCGGTAGACTTGCACAAAGATTTAAACGAAGCTAAAAATCAAAGTTAAATTTCCTGTAATTTCGCCATTCTCCGTCAGTATTTTAGTATTTTCGGGTTTTAACTATGGGAATGAACTAATGATGAATAATGAAAAATAACGCTTTACTCATTCGTAAAAACAAAAGCCTTCTTAAGCGATTAGGGATCACGTTATTAATGATGACTTTAACGCGTTTGGTTTTTCTTCTCGCGAACCTTTACTCTTTTAAATCTGTCGGAATTTCAGATCTAATGGCGGGAATATGGATGGATGCCATAACCATAGGAATATTTTTTATCCCGTTTTATGCATTCTCTTTGCTCCCTATCCCCTTTTACCAAACAAAAGGATATCAACTTTTTTTAAAAATCATTTTTCACATTACCAACACCACCATCCTTGCCTTTAATTTAATTGATGTTGAATACTATAAATTTACGGCCAAGAGAAGTACTGCAGATTTATTCACTTTGGTATCTACAGGAAATGATATCAATCAGCTGCTTACTACTTTTATTGCTGATTTTTGGTGGCTTATTTTATTGTTTGTCTTTTTGATTTTTATTAGCAATTGGCTGTACAACAAAACCAAAGTAGACGTAAAACTTCCAGCTCAACTTCATTTCAACATTTTGAATTTTATTGTTGTTTCAGGGCTGTTATTTATTGTCGGTCGTGGTGGATTAGGCTATCGCCCTGCAGATATGTTGACAGCTTCGCAGTTAACCAGTCCGCAAAATACCGCTTTGGTTTCCAATACTCCTTTGTCTATAATAAAAACCTTAGGCAAAGCGTCCTTAAAAGAAGTCAACTTTTTCCCTGAAGGAAGTGATAAAATATACAATCCTATTCACAAAGGTTCTAAAAACCATCAGTTAAGAGAGAATGTTAACGTGATGGTATTAATCATGGAAAGTTTTGGAAATGAATGGCTAGGGAAAAAGAATGGTAAAAACTACACTCCTTTTTTGGATTCATTGTTGGACCATTCACTTTATTTTGACAATGCCTTTGCCAATGGAAAAAAATCTATAGAAGCGGTACCGGCTATCTTTGCTGGAATTCCAAGTCTTTTAGACAATCCTTACATCTCTTCTCATTATGGAACAAATGCTATAAATTCTCTCCCTCAACTCTTAAAAGAAAAAGGCTATAGCTCTGCTTTTTACCATGGAGCAACGAATGGCTCTATGAAGTTCGATGTATTTACTGCGCATTTAGGTTTTGACCATTATTTTGGACGCAAAGAGTATAACAATGAAGAGCATACAGATGCTACTTGGGGGGTTTTAGACGAATATTTTATGCCCTGGACCGCGGAGTCAATTACAAACGAGTTACAAGAACCATTTTTGGCCAGTTTATTCACCTTATCATCACATCACCCCTATTTTGTTCCAGAAGAGCATAGAGGTAACTTACCAGAAGGTCCACATCCAATGGCAAAATCAGTGGCATATGCAGACATGAGTCTTCGCATGTTTTTTGACGTCGCGAAAAAACAACCTTGGTATGAAAATACCGTTTTCATTATTTGTGCAGATCATACACCTGCGGGTACAACAATGAAATTTACGCAACGTATAGGAATGTATGAAATTCCTATAGCTTTCTATGACCCGCAAGGACAATTGTCTCCAAAAGTTGAAAGTAAACTGTTTAACCACATCGACATTATGCCAACAGTTCTGGATTTAGTGGGATATTCTAAAGATGTTTATTCATACGGAAATTCATATTTTTCCGATGCAGTCCCCTATTCTGTTAATTACATTGAAAACTCACATTTATATTTCGAAGGCGATTATATGCTCAACTTTTTACAAGACGAAGCAACAGGTTTATACAACTTTAAAATAGATTCTTTGATGTATCACGATTCAATTGCTGACTATCCTGTGCTCACAAAAGAAATGGAAGACAAAGTCAAAGGAATTATTCAACGGTACAACCATGATTTGATTCATAACACAATGAAAATCAAATGAAAAAAAGCATTCGTTTTATTATCAATCCCATATCTGGAGTAGGTAAAAAGAAGGTATTGCCTGGTTTAATTAAACAGCATTTGGACCATTCCAAATTTACTTACGACATTGTTTATACGTCCCACCGAGGACACGCAGTGGAGATCAGCAAAGAGGCCGCAGATGAAGGAATAGACATTGTATGCGTAGTTGGTGGCGATGGCTCTGTGCATGAAGCCGGGACATCACTTATTGGTCGAAATACAGCTTTGGCCATTCTTCCTACCGGATCAGGAAATGGAATCGCCCGCTACTTGGGTTTACCCAGAAGGATAAAATCGGCTTTGAAAAGTATCAATGCACATCAAATAGAAACTGTAGATACACTTACTTTGAATGGACATCAGTTCATCGGAGTTTCTGGCTTTGGTTTTGACGCCTATATTGCAAAAAAGTTTGATGAATATCATTCGAGAGGACTGACAAGCTATGCCCGTTTAGTGCTTAAAGAATTTAGAAAATATAAAGGTGTCAGCGTTGTTGTTAATGGAGAAAAAGAATATTCTAACTTATTCTTTTGCAGTGTAGCCAACATGACGCAATTTGGGAATGGATTTTACATTTCTCCACAATCCGATGCAAAAGATGGACAATTCGAGATTGTTATGGTTCGTATGCCAAAAACGTTTGGATTTATTGGATTATTGTTTGCATCAATGAGAGGCACATTGCACTGTTCAAAATATGTGACCTGTATTAAAGCGAAACATGCACAAATTAAAGTCACTGATGATATTGGACATATGGATGGCGAGCCAATAGCATTAAAAGAATTAACTGTAGAATTCAATTGCCATCCTAAATCATTATCTGTACTTGTATGATGTTTGAATTAGCCTCTTCTTGGAAAAAAGTATTAAGTCCTGAACTTGAAAAGCCTTACTTTAATCAACTGTTGGAATTTTTAAAGACCGAATATGATCAACAAGTGGTATACCCCAAAAAGGAAAATGTTTTTTCGGCCTTTAACCTCACACCATTTGAGGATGTAAAAGTGGTCATTATTGGACAAGATCCTTACCATGGCGTAAATCAGGCCAATGGTTTATGTTTCTCAGTACATGCGTCAGTTCCTCCTCCTCCTTCTTTAATTAATATCTTCAAGGAATTACAACAAGATATTGGTCGTCCAATTCCTGAACATGGAGATTTAGCACACTGGGCAAAACAAGGAGTGCTACTGTTGAATGCAACATTGACAGTTCGTGCCCATGAAGCGGGTTCACACCAAGGAAAAGGATGGGAAACGTTTACGGATGAAGTCATTCGATCCATTTCTAGAGAAAAGGAAGGCGTAATTTTCTTGCTTTGGGGTGGATTTGCCAAAAAGAAAGCAAAACTTATCGATTCCGAAAAACATTCAATTTTAACGAGTGGACATCCTTCTCCATTGAGTGCAAACAGAGGATATTGGTTCGGAAATAAACATTTTAGTCAAACCAACACATTACTGGCTCAAAGCGGTATAAAAACAATTCTTTGGTAATTCACTTAAGGTTACATTTTACCATTTTCGATAAAGCTATAATATCCTGTATCTGCTATAATTAAATGATCCAAGACAGGTAAGTCTATTAATTTTCCAAATTGTACAAACCTTTTTGTTAAGTCAATATCTGGAGCACTTGGCATAAGTTTTCCAGAAGGATGATTGTGAAGTAAAATACAAGACGAAGCTTTCATGTCCAATAATTCTTTAAAAATCAATTTTCCATCTGCCACAGTTCCGGACCTTCCTCCTTTTGAGATTAGTTTATTGCCTAATACTTTATTACTTCTCGATAAGCCCAGTACTCTAAACTCTTCATGTTCTAAATCTTGGAAATCTCCTTTCACAAAATTATAGACGTCTTTGGCTTGGCTGATTTTCGGAGAAGGAGGGATTTCAGCAGCTGCTCTTCTACGGCCTAATTCAAGCACTGCCATGATGCTAATTGCTTTAGCTTCTCCAACACCTGAGAAATCCATCAATTCGGATTGACTCATTTTTCCCAAATGGTATAAATTGTTTTTATTGGCGTTAAGGATTTCTTTGGCCAACTCAACAGCTGACTTTTTTTTGGTTCCCGAACCTAAAACTATGGCCAGTAATTCAGCATTGGTTAGCGCTGCTCTTCCTTTGTTTTGTAGTTTTTCTCTTGGTCTGTCTTCTTCAGCCCAAGTCTTGATTGTGGTGGTTGTGTTATACATAATATTTGATTTAGTGAATATTAAGTTAGTGAAATATATTACAGTTTCAAATAGATGTAACAAAAAAGTGCTGCCCCAATTGGAACAGCACTTTTATATCGCTTTAAAGCTTGATTTCTTTAAAGAAAATTATGCATTCGCTTTTTCTCTAATCAAGTTCAGTGCACTACCTGCTCTAAACCAATCGATTTGCTGAGCGTTATAAGTATGATTCAATTTGATTTCTTCTTTCGAACCATCAGCATGTACTACCTCTAAAGTAATTTGCTTGTCTGGTGCAAACTGATCTAAATCTAAGAAGTTAAAAGTATCATCTTCTTTAATTTTATCGTAATCAGCTTCATTTGCAAACGTCAAGCCTAACATACCTTGTTTTTTCAAGTTTGTTTCGTGGATACGTGCAAACGATTTAACGATTACCGCAATCACACCTAAGTGACGTGGTTCCATTGCAGCATGTTCACGAGAAGAACCTTCACCATAGTTATGGTCACCCACAACGATTGAAGGAATGCCAGCTGCTTTGTATGCACGAGCAGTTGCAGGAACTTCACCTTTTTCACCAGTCAATTGGTTTACTACTTCGTTAGTCGCTTTACTATAAGCGTTAACCGCACCAATTAGACAGTTGTTTGAAATGTTGTCTAAGTGTCCACGGTAACGTAACCAAGGTCCAGCCATAGAAATATGGTCAGTAGTACATTTTCCGAATGCTTTGATCAACAACTTCATTCCAGAGATATTCTTACCATCCCATGGAGCAAAAGGAGTTAACAGTTGTAGACGGTCTGATTTAGGGTCAACCACTACTTCAATACCACTACCATCTTTCGCAGGTTCTTGATATCCATTATCTTCAACATCAAATCCTCTTTCTGGTAATTCTACTCCAGTAGGTGGGTCTAATTTTACTTCTTCCCCATCTGCATTGGTAAGCGTATCCGTTAAAGGATTAAAGTCAAGACGACCAGCGATTGCCATTGCGGCAACAATTTCAGGAGAAGTTACGAATGCATGCGTATTTGGGTTACCATCTGCACGTTTCGAGAAGTTTCTGTTAAATGAGTGAATAATAGTATTTTTCTCTTGTTTACTTGCTCCTGCTCTATCCCACTGACCAATACATGGTCCACATGCATTAGTAAAGATTGTTGCGTCTAGATCTTCGAATACTTTGATTAAACCATCGCGTTCAGCAGTATATCTTACTTGCTCAGAACCTGGGTTAATACCAAAGTCAGATTTTCTTGGAATCTTTTTATCTACTGCTTGTTTAGCGATAGAAGCTGCACGTGTTAAATCTTCGTAAGAAGAGTTAGTACAAGAACCAATTAATCCCCATTCGATATCTAAAGGCCACCCTTCTTTTTTCGCTTTTTCTCCTAATTCGTTGATTGGAGTTGCTAAGTCTGGAGTAAATGGTCCGTTAACATGCGGCATCAATTCGCTCAAGTTAATTTCAATCACTTGGTCGAAGTATTTTTCTGGTTCAGCATAAACTTCTGGGTCACCCGTCAAGTGTTCAGCAACTTGGTCCGCTAGTTCAACAACATTTTCACGTCCAGTTGCTTTAAGGTAGCGACGCATAGAATCGTCATAACCGAAAGTTGAAGTTGTTGCTCCAATCTCAGCTCCCATGTTACAGATTGTTCCTTTTCCAGTTGCTGAAAGTGATTTAGCACCTTCACCGAAGTATTCTACGATACAACCAGTTCCTCCTTTTACGGTAAGAATTCCAGCCACTTTAAGAATCACATCTTTAGAAGCTGTCCATCCGTTAAGCTCACCTGTTAACTTAACCCCAATTAGTTTAGGGAATTTCAATTCCCAAGGCATTCCTGCCATCACATCAACAGCATCAGCACCACCAACACCAATAGCAACCATTCCTAGTCCACCAGCATTAACTGTGTGTGAGTCTGTACCAATCATCATTCCACCAGGGAAAGCATAATTTTCTAAAACTACTTGGTGAATGATACCCGCTCCTGGCTTCCAGAAACCAATACCATATTTATTGCAAACAGAACTTAGGAAGTTAAAAACTTCGTTGTTCTTATTTAAACTTTCTTGTAAATCTTTGTCTGCTCCCAATTTGGCCTGAATAAGGTGGTCTGCGTGTGCAGTTGAAGGTACCGCTACCTTTTCCTTACCAGCTTGCATGAATTGCAACAAAGCCATTTGTGCAGTTGCATCTTGCATTGCTACTCTGTCTGGAGCAAAATCAACGTAAGATCCTCCGCGACTAAACTCTTGAGTTGCTGCTCCATCCCACAAGTGAGTATAGAGAATTTTCTCAGAGAGTGTTAGCGGTTTATTTACTGCTTTTCTTGCCGCCGCGATACGTTCTGGGTATCGTTCATAAACGGCTTTTATCATATCTATATCAAAGGCCATAATATATTTTTATTAAATAATTTAATTTTCTTAAGCAATGCGAATATAGCAATTTAAGCCTGTATTAACAAGCTGTAGATGGCTTTTATCTTAAACTACTTGCTTTTACTTGTGGAAATGTTTTTTACGAAGATATGCTTCGATCGACTATTGGGTGCTTGACGTTCTTCAATCTTTACTGTACCAATAGAATCCATCAATGGTGTAAGTTTATAGAAGCCAAAGTTTCTAGGGTCGAAATTAGGTTGCTTTTTATTGATCAATGAACCTACATCTCCTAAAAATGCCCATCCATCATCATCCGCACAATCGTATATGGTTTGACGTATCAAACGAATAACTTGTGGAGTCAATTTCTGAACTGTTTCTTTTGGTTTCTTTTTCGATTTTCCTTTCTTTTCGTCTACTTCTGTGTCCGTTTCTTCTGACTTCAAAATTTCGAGGTAGATAAACTTATCACAAGCTACGATAAAAGGCTCGGGTGTTTTTTGTTCTCCAATTCCAATCACAAACTGACTAGATTCACGCAGACGTGTAGCCAATCTTGTGAAATCTGAATCTGATGATACAATACAAAAGCCATCTGTTTTTCCACTGTACAAAATATCCATCGCATCAATAATCATTGCTGAATCTGTTGCGTTTTTTCCTTGGGTATAACCGTATTGTTGAATGGGTTGAATGGCATTTTCTAACAAAATGTTTTTCCATTTGGACAAATGAGGCTTCGTCCAATCTCCGTATATTCTTTTGATCGATGGAGTGCCATATTTGGCAATTTCTTCCATCATTTCTTTTATGTACTTGCTAGGTATGTTGTCGCCGTCAATTAAGACCGCTAAATTTAAATCTTTATTCATTTACTTTCTTTGATTTGTTGGCGCTATTTCTTTTTCCAAAACTGCCACCATTTTTTTGATTTAGTGGTAGGAATTTCATCGTCCTCCGAGTTTTCATGAGGTTGATCTTCGCCTACAGTTCTTATTTCATTTCCATATTTGTCGTATACATGTTCTTCTATTAAAACATCACGCTTATATATGGCTTCTCTTTTTATTTTATCATCTGGGAAACGCTCCATAAAGGCTCCGTGCTTCTGTCCTTTTCTATAGGTTTCAAGACTTTGAATAAAGCCTTGAATGTAAAAGGTTTTAAATTCACCGTCTTTGATTCCTTTTTTCCATGTTTCAGTTTTTAGCAGACTTCCATCATTGTAATAATACTTCCAATCTCCGTCTTTTTGTCCCAAATCATAATTGCGTTCTTGAAGTATATTCCCCTCAATGTCGTACTCAATAAAAGCACCGTGAAAAACACCTTCCTTATAATTGACCTCGCGCTTTATTTTTGATCCAGGCCAGTATTCTTTCTTTGTGCCCTCGAGCAAACCATTGTTGTATTGTTCAATCTTTAAGGTATCGTTTTCATAAGTAGCATACTCGATGTAACGCTCTACTCCATCGAGCATGATTTTCAACCTTTCTGTACCTGTTTTATGTTGACGATAGAAAATTGACTGTCCATGTTGCTCACCATTAAAGTAATTGATTCTCCATGCGACTAATCCACTGGTATCATTATAATATGTCCATGTACCATTTTCGACACCTTCGATATGGTTACGCACCACTTGTGGACAACCTGACTGGTAAAAAGTAGTATCAATACCATCTGTTTTTCCATTCACAAAATGCACAACACGCTCACGAATTCCATTCATGTGACAGGTTTCGCAATCTCCAGTAAAAGGACTTCCTGTTGAACGGGTTAACACGAGATTGTTCCCAGGGTCTGACTCTAAACTTTCGTTACAGTCAACTATATTATCAAATTCATCACATTCCCATTCAACATACTTCTTTCCTATGCGATCTACAGATTTTTGAAAACACGGTCCACTTCTTACATTTCCAATATTACTATTGATTTGTCCAAATAAAAATGGCGTAAATAAAAGAAGTAGAACTGTAGGAATGCTTTTGATCATATTTATTGGTCTAGTTTATTAAATGCCTCTATAAATTCTGGAAAGACTTTTACACTTGAATTTGTTCTAAAGTCAAAACACACTAATTTTGACGCACCTGTAGTACGGATTTCTCCATTCACAGAAACTTTATAACCAAAAGTGAAACTTTTCTCTCCAATTTCTATTAAATGTATAGAAATTTCTGGAGAATCATGTAAAAAAACTGGTTTTAAGTAAACCACTTCGTTTTTCACCAATAATGTACCTTGTTTTTGATAATCCCACTCCTTCCCTACTAACTGTTCAAAATAAAACAATCTGGCTTGCTCGAAGTAACTTAAGTATACAGCGTTGTTTACGTGTCCCATCATGTCGCAATCGGCGAATCTCACTTGAATTTTTACTGGTTTTAACATCTAATCTAATTTTGTGTATTGTGAATTATTACTAACAAATTCAGGCACTATTTGTTTCATTTGTTTAACAATGGCCTCATTATCTTGTTGATCAAACAAATAAATTAACTCATCAATTTCTTGTTCAATATTTCCTGCGGTCAGACAAACTTTACCTTTAAGAATTTGAGGATGATGTGTAGGAAGGGTGTTTTCTTTATCAGCTAACAACTCTTCGTATAGTTTTTCTCCAGGTCGTAATCCTGTGATTTTTATCTCAATGTCTTTTCCTAATTCTAAGCCAGATAAACGGATCATTTTCTTTGCTAAATCAACTATGCGAACAGGTTTTCCCATGTCGAAAACAAAGATTTCTCCACCTTTCCCCATCGCTCCAGCCTCCAGCACCAATTGACAAGCTTCAGGAATGGTCATAAAATAACGCGTCACATTTTCGTCTGTCACTGTTACCGGTCCACCCTGTTCAATTTGTCTTTTGAATAATGGGATTACTGAGCCATTAGAGCCCAATACATTTCCAAATCTTGTGGTAACAAACAAAGTAGATGAAGTTTCATTTTTATTCTGGGCATAAATCTCCGCAATACGTTTGGAAGCTCCCATAACATTGGTCGGATTCACGGCTTTGTCGGTTGAAATCATCACCATTTTTTCAACCTTAAATTCATCGGCTAGGTCAACAATGTTTTTTGTTCCTAAAACATTTGTTTTCACTGCTTCAGAGGGGTTGTTCTCCATTAATGGAACGTGTTTATAGGCAGCAGCATGAAACACAATGTCAGGTTTTAAAGCCATAAACAGGCGTTTCATTCGAATAAAATCACGAACATCTCCAATTACCACCTCAACATTGCCGTCTTTTTCTTGGGCAATTAAATCTATTTGTAAATCATACAAACCTGATTCCCATTGATCCAGTAAAATGATTTTTGAAGGTTGATAATTTAAAATCTGTCGGGCTATTCCACTACCAATTGAGCCTGCAGCTCCAGTGATTAAAACAACTTTATCTTTCAGCTCTCTTTTTACCGCTTCAACTTCCAAATTAATCGGATCTCTTCCCAACAAGTCATCGATATTGACTTTACGAATTTGGTTCAAATTGAATTCACCATTGATCCAACGTTGGAAGCTTGGTACACGCGTAACGACAACATCATGTTCCAAACATTTTTCAACCACATTGGTAATATTTTTCTTTTCGGGTTTTTGAATGGCAACAATCAACTCCGTGATACTGTGTTTTTTTATCAACTCTACCAATTGAGCGCTATGATAAATAGGGACTCCTTCTAATCTATTGCCTTCTAATTTTTGATTATCGTCTAGAAACCCTACAATTTTAGAGCTAATACCAGGATCTTTCTCTATGGTTCTTTTGGTAATTAATCCGGATACACCTGAGCCATAAATCAGGATAAATTTCCTGTCCTCTACTTTAGGTTTATGCAGTTCAAAGTATAATATTTTCACAGAAAATCTGAATCCAATCATAAAGAGCAAAGACGCCAAAAACTCAACAATCAATACAGAAGTAGGCAAGATAAATCGTCCGTCATAAACCAAGACCCTCACCAGTCCGGCAAGCAATAATAGGGTTGAAAAAGTAAGTAGAGCAAAAAATATGCGTCTGACATCTTCTAATGAAGTATGGCGAACTAATCCTTTATGAATTTTAAAGAAGTAAAAAACAGCAAACTTCAGAAGGATAACGAATGGAAGGGCATTTTTAATATTATCCCACTCCTTTAGAATAATTTCAGAATAAGATTCTGTATAGAAATCAAATCGAACAAAATAAGCCAAGGCCAAAGCGAGGATACTAATAAAAATATCCAACACCATAATAATCCAACGTGGAAAATTATCAAAATCTATTATTGTTGATTTATTTTGGTTTTTACTCATTTGTTTATTTACATGACTACAATAACACAATAAATATGAACTCTAAGAAAAGATTTATCATTTATTATGAAATACCATAATATTAAAAAAAGGCTAACAACTAAGCTTATGCTTTAACGTCAAACACTTCCTTCAACTCATTGGTCATGTGGTTAAACAAATTTGTTAAGGGTTTTTTCACCATCATCTTCAAGAAAGCATTCACTTCTCCATCAAATGCAATGTATCCTTCTGTTTTTCCTTCTACCTCGTCTAGCATAACAGACAATTTAAATGGAAAAGGAGATTTTTCACCAGAATTCATTTTAATTTCCTTTGTAGGAACCAATTCGTCTTGAACCAAAGAAATTGTAATACCACCTTGCACTTTGAAAGAGCATTCTTCAGTAGTTCCTTTGAAGTCTTTCACTTCATTTTTAGGTAATAGCTGCCCTATATTTTCAGCGTTACTTAAAAATTCATACACCTTTTCAACAGGTGCATTAACGATTGCTTTATTGCTGTCTATTTTCATTATCTTCTAATATTTACCCCAAGTATCTGGAGATACCCTCCATTCACGGAGTGAACTCATATCATTTTCTGTTACTGTACCTTGCTTTAATGCAATATCAATCATCACATCATAATTAGACAGTACATTTAATTGGCAATTGGCTTTTTCGAATGCTTTTTTCGAAGTTTCAAAACCATAATCAAAGATGGCCACAACACCTTTCACATTTAACTCTGCTGCTTTCAAGGCTTCAACAGCTTTAAGGCTACTTCCTCCTGTTGAGATTAAGTCTTCGATAACCACGACATTTAATCCTGTACTGTAATCTCCTTCGATCATGTTTTCTAAACCATGACCTTTTGCCGAAGAACGCACATAGATAAACGGAACACCCAATTCTTGTGCTACTAGTGCACCCATGGCAATACCACCAGTCGCTACTCCAGCAATAATATCTGGCTTTCCATAGGTATCTATAATGGTTTTGGTAAAACCTTGACGGATAAAAGTACGTATATTTGGATAAGATAAAGTTTTACGATTATCGCAATATATCGGCGACTTCCATCCAGAAGACCATGTAAATGGATTTTTAGGCTGAAGTTTTACAGCTTTTATTTGTAGCAAATATTCTGCTATCTTGGCGGCATTATCTATATCAGTAATCATAATCGCAAATGTATAAAGTTTTTGTCAATAATGTTCCAATTTACTTTCAAAAAGATGCTTTATTTGAAAGTAATATTCCCACTCAATTCTTACCCAACCTAAGCCTTGAGCATTTCGATGAATTTAAGGTTGAAGTTGAGAAACTAAATTCTGAAGACTTCTTATTTATTAAGGGCAAAGACCCTTTCAAGGAAATTCAACAATTTTTCAATAAGTTTGAATGGATTGAAGCGGCAGGAGGAATTGTTCAACAAACTGAAGCACAAAAACTCTTGTTTATTTTCCGCAATGGTTTTTGGGATATTCCTAAAGGAAAGATTGAAGTTGGTGAAAAACCTGAAGAAGGTGCAATAAGGGAAATTCAAGAAGAATGTGGTCTTGAAAAATTAAAGATTGTTCGTGAACTCTCCCCTACTTTCCATGTATATTTCGGGTACGGGAAACACTTTATCAAGAAAACACATTGGTTCGCTTTGTCAACCCAAGAAACAAAAGTTTCACCTCAACTAGAAGAAGATATTACAGAAGTGAGGTGGTTCGACAGCAATGAAATCGATTTAGTAAAAGAACAAACTTTCGCCTCTATTTTAGATGTATTAGAGGACTTTGAAAGAAAGCATTAACCGGTAGTATTATATAAACTTAAAGTCTACACGTCTATTTCTTTGCTTTCCTTCTTTTGTTTTATTGGTGTCGACAGGTTCTCGTTTCCCTTTAAAGTCAATCTCCAATTTTTCAGGCTCAATTCCACGACTTTTAAAATAATTTTGAATGGCTTTAGCTCGGCGTTCAGACAATCCAATATTGTATTGGTCTGTACCTACAGCATCGGTATGCCCAGTAATTTCCACACGTAAATCGTGGATTCCGTCCAGCACCCTTGCCATTTTATTTAGGTATGCATAAAACTCAGGCTTAATTTCAGATTCGTCATGATCAAAATAAATCGGCTGAAACTTAAAATTTTGTTGTTCTTTTTTCAATACCTCTGGAGCAGCATACCCTTTATTGTAAGCTTTAACAAAACGATGTTTCCACAAGTGCGTTGATTCAGGTTCTTTTTCAGTGGTGACTTTATGGTCTGATCTAAACAATACGACTTCACCTTGAATATTTCTGCAGTCTGTACTTATAAATGTTCCTTTTAAATAGGCTGTCGAATCATTGTATTCTAAACTATAATCGAGTTTACATACTGGTGACTTCGGAGAATTGGAAGAGCGTCTTCCCAACTGTTCTGAAAGGGTTAATTTACTTCCTTCTTGTTTTCCTTCAAAGGATTTAACAGCAAACTCAACATCATCTAATCGCTCCACTCTTGACAATCCTGTTATTTGATTGCCGTTCACCTCAATACTTAAATAAATGACATCTGCTTTTTCAATGGCTTGTCCATTGGAAATAAGCACACCCGACCAAGATCCCGATAAATCTTGGGCCATTGCATGCGTTGCAATTAGAAAAAGAATAAAAAGTAGTTTTTTCTTCATGAGTGATGACAAAGATTCAAAAAATGTTCCATTTAGCAAATGGAATGATAGAATTATATACTTTTACTTCAAAAAATCACATTATTCATCATGTATAAAACACTCATTCTTTTAAGTCTGCTGCTTTCTACTATAGCTTCCGGACAAGTTCCTTCATATGAAAGTATCTTAAACTTCATGCACAACAACATTGAATACAATCCTCAAAATGGACATTTTGAAATCTCTAAATCTCCAGAAGGATACTTTGTCAATACTGCATTTTACGGAGAGGACAATTCAATAGAACGCACAGATAGTCAACAAATTTGGAATGCTAAGACCAACAGTTTCATCCTTCCAGTTTATCCCAACACAGATCGCTATCAATACAATTACACCACAGAGATGACGGCGCGCTTTAGGCAATTATGGTACAACCGTAAAAACGTAGTCCCCTTTATATATTATGGTTACCCAGGTTGGGTTGAAGACACACAACTAAAGCTAGAAGGAAAACAAAACCTCACGCCAAAAGAACTGGAAAACTTAGCACGCGCTTACTACATCAAAGCAAACGATTACATTCACCCCAATCAATATGGACTAAGAGCTGCAGAAAACGAAAGTTTTATAGGTGTTCCTTATGGAAAAACACATCCCAATAGAGTGAAGAACTTTAAAGAAGCTTATGATAAGAATCTAGAATACTGGCAGCTAATTCAAGAAAAATATCCAGAACATAAACCTCACATCATCAGCGATTTAGATTTAAAAACTGCAAATGAATACATGCACGGTTTTTTAATTTTTAAAACCCTTCTCGAGCATCAGAATGCTGCAGCGTATTTAGATGCTGTAAATTATCCAAAATCATTCATAAGCTACGCTAAATTATTACTAAACTCATGTGAACAAGACGGAATTCTTTTTACCAATGGCGACACAGACACCTATCCTCTTTGGTATGTTCAAGAAAAACTAAACTACCGAAACGACGTTACAGTGATCAACCTTTCACTGGCTCAAACCTCATGGTACATGGAATATTTAATGGATCAAAAGAACTTAAAAACAACATTTACTGCCGAAGAAGTAAGAGAAATGAGGTCATTATTGTTCTTAATTGATGGAGAAGAATCTTTCCTTTTTTCTGATTGGAGAAATGACTATCGTGCATTAGAAAACAAAACCAAAATCAGCGACCCAATACATCCCCACTGGATTTCCGTCAATGGCCAATGGGAAATCAAAAGAGGTGATGTTTATTATCGACTCAAAAAAGAAGAATATTATACATTTGGTTATATTGTTGTCTTATATGACGTGCTTTCCTCCCAGCCTGAACGCCCAATATATGCTACGCATGAAATGTCATTTTCAGAATTGGGGCTAGAAAACTATACACGTAAAAATGGCTTTCTTATTCAATTGGACACCATTAGTCGATTATACATGACAGACGACGAAGAAGAAAGTATATTTGAGTCACTTGAATCTCTTCCTGACGGTTATATTTTAGGTTTGGGAGGCTGGCGCGACTATACGGTTATGAGCTATCTCAATACAGCCCTGACGATAAGATCGAACTTAGCTGAAGAAATAACGCCAATTGTAAAAGACCAAGTACTTTCTGTACTACCGACCAAAGAAGTAAGCACAGAATTAGCCACATGGATTTCTGATTTTTATATAAAATTCGATCGTGAAGAACTCGAAAAATTCTTGAATGAATATGAAGGAACTGCCTTAAAATTTATTACTGGATTTCAACCAAGATTCAACAAAGTTTTTGATGATTCAGAAGGTTTTTATGACCTCATTAGCATTTACACATCCACAAGGAAGTATCAATTAAATTCGCATGAAAAAAAGGAATACGAATGGCATGGAAGTAAAGACCTCTTTGAGGAATTGAAATCAACACTAACTGAACTACAAGGGTTTTGCGAAAAACACAAGTTGGATACTTCACATACCAAAGTAAAACACATGTTGCTCATATTGAATCAGGTAAACCTAGATTAGTGTCAGTAAAAGAGAGAAAACATAACTGTTGGAGCACTTGTCCAGAATGTCAAGGTCAGGGAAAAAGAAGACGTAAACTTCGAAAGAAGGCTCGACTTCAATACCAAAAAGAATTATCGCTATACACTGCCAGTAATAGTATTGGTAAAGCTCCAGTTCGTCCACTTGGTCATCTTTATACCTGTCCTCATTGTGCAGGGTCTGGTTTGATTTCTTCCAAAGCACATCCTATTCCGGATACTGAAAACTTTCCACATGTTTCAATAATTGGAGCAGGAATTGGCGGAGTTGCACTTGCTGTTGCTTGTTTACACCGTGGAATTCCTTTCACTTTATACGAACGAGACAAAAGCTTCGAAGAAAGATCTCAGGGCTATGGTTTGACCCTTCAACAAGCCAGTAAAGCCATAGAAGGATTTGGGTTGTTTTCACTTGAAGGTAGTATTGTTTCGAAAAGACACATTGTACATACCACAGATGGCAAAGTGATAGGAGAATGGGGAATGAAAAAATGGCTCAACAGTGACGAGTCCAACGCACCAAAGCGGACCAATATTCACATTGCACGACAAACTTTACGCAAGTCACTCATTGAACTACTGGACCATAAAAACACAATAAAATGGAACCACCAACTTACTGACATAAAGCAAGGTAAAGACACTTACCTCAACTTTAAAATCAACAACGAAATCAAGCAAATCAAAGCCGACCTTATTGTTGGTGCAGATGGAATTCGAAGCGTTACACGTCGTTTACTCTTAGGAGAAGAAAATACTCCGCTACGCTATTTAGCCTGCATTGTAATTTTAGGAATTTGCGATTTATCTGAATTAAAGTCAATAGACAGTCCTCTTTTAGACTCTGAAACTGTATTTCAAACAGCAAATGGTACGGAAAGGATATACGTTATGCCTTATTCACCAGGAAAGATCATGTGGCAACTCAGTTTTCCCATGTCAGAGCAAGACGCCAAAGCATTGAGTCTTGCAGGTCCAAAAGCTCTAAAAGAAGAAGCTGTTCGACGTACACAGTGGCACACACCAATTCCCCAATTAATAGCCGCAACCACAGAGCGGAAAATTTCTGGATATCCTGTTTATGACCGTGCGATTCTTTCCCCTGAATCACTTCAAAAAGGAAACAATATTACATTGATCGGTGATGCAGCACACCCTATGAGTCCATTTAAGGGGCAAGGTGCCAATCAAGCATTATTAGACGCCTTATCATTAGCGCGAATCATTAAAAAAGAATGCAGACCACTTTCCAACTGGAAGGAGAAAAACATTAGGGCCAGTGTTTTGAATTCATTTGAGGAAGAAATGTTACGCAGAAGTGCAATAAAAGTAAAAGACTCTGCCGAAGCTGCGCAATTCTTACATTCTCAAATCGTTTTGCACAAAGGAGACGAACCCCGAGGCAGGTGTTTAAAATCTTAACTCGTCAATTCTAAATGTCAGCCTTTTACAAAAAATAGATCAAGCAATCACATTCAGGAATAAGATCAGTTAAATTGAAATAATTTATCAATAATTACAATTTTATGTATATTTATGGTGTTCATTCTGTACGTTCAAACAGTTGATCAACACAATTAATGCAATACACTAACCCCATATATTCTTCAATAGGTCTTTTGAGCTTAAAACTGAAGGAATACAAGTTGGTGATTTTCTTGTGTAAACTCACGATATTTTAATGCTATGAACGTTACATATTCAATTACAAACAAATAAAATAAAAAAATGATAGATCAAATTATCAGTCAAGGGAAAGAATTTCTTTCAGGAAAATTAAAAGAAACTGTTGGATTCGACGAGAGTCAAATAGACACAGCATTAAACACAGCCAAAGACAGCACTGTTGACACTTTAAAAGACGAAGTGAAGGGCGGAAACCTTTCAGGAGTATTGGATTTATTCAATGGGAAGTCAGACACTTCTACATCTAACCCAATTGTTGGAGGGATGGCCAATAATTTAATTTCTGGACTGGTTTCGAAATTAGGAATTGGAAAAGACATGGCTTCAAAAGCAACGGACATGATTATTCCATTTATCATGAGTAAGTTCAGCAGCAAGGACACAGGTCAAGCCAAAGACGGATCTGAGCTAATGGATATGCTTGGTGGCGGAGGTTTGAAAGACGCGCTGGGTGGTTTGCTTGGAGGAGATAAAGGTGGTAAAGACGATGGAATGTTAGGAAAACTAGGTAAGTTCTTTTAATCCATTTCCTTGTACTTTTACAACAAAGTAATTGTTCACTACAAGAATTGAATGCGAAGTTTAAAGCTTACTTGACTCTCTTCAAGGACTTTATTATTTCGCATTTTTTCTTTGTCCAATAATTTCCACAAAAATTAAGCTTTCCTCCGATTTACTAAGATTTATGGCGAATTATTTGCTCTATACAAATCGTAAAATATTAATTTAAAAACTCAAAAATAAAATGAAAAAAACAATCTTATCTTTTGTAATGCTATCCGCTCTTTTCTTCACTTCTTGCACTGAAGAAACAGCATCAAATACTGCGGAAGTTTCTGGTGAAAAAACAGAAATCAAAGAAGATATTGTTAAAACAAGCTCTACAGATGAACAAGGTAACACTTTAGAAATGACTTTTAACAACACGAAGAACATTGTAACAATAGAGTTTGAAGGCATTACTCAAGAGTTAAGCAGTGAACGTCCAGCTTCTGGAATTTGGTACACCAACGATGAGTATGAACTTAGAGGAAAAGGTGATGCCATAGAATTGAAAAAAGGTGAAGAAGTTGTTTATAAAAGCACTACCCCTTTATAAACTTTTTAAGTAAATCAGAAAAATCATCACATAATATTCATGTCGATGAAAAAAAACAAGACTACCTGTTGAACTGCAGGTAGTCTTGTTTTTTATAGCTATTTTAGAGCAGGATTAATCTTCTAAACAAGTTATGGAAATTCCACAAATACCAGACCTCATTCATTATGCGATCCCCTTTTTCGCCATTACTGTCTTGCTGGAAATTGTATTGACCGTCAAAATCAAACATGAAGAATATGCCTTCAAAGATGCTGGAACCTCTATACTCATGGGACTAGGGAACACAGCCATAGGACTCATCACCAAAGGGATTGTTTTAGCTTTGTTTTATTTCATCTACAATGTCTTTCATTTATTTGAAATTCCGTTTACCTGGTGGGCATGGATATTGATTTTGTTTGCGGATGATTTCTGTTATTATTGGTTTCATAGGATCAGTCATGAAAGTCGTTTTTTCTGGGCCAGTCATGTAGTTCACCATTCCTCAGAAAAATACAACCTAAGTACCGCATTAAGACAAACTTGGACAGGAAGTTTTTACACCTTTATTTTTTGGGTTCCATTAATTATCATAGGCTTTCATCCCATCATGGTGCTCGTACAAATGTCCATTAGTTTAATTTATCAATATTGGATACACACAGAAATGATCAATAAACTCCCCAAATGGATAGAAGCAGTTTTCAATACTCCTAGTCACCACAGAGCCCACCACGCTACAAATCCACAGTATTTAGACAGAAATTATGCTGGAATATTCATCATTTGGGATAAACTCTTCGGAACTTTTGAACCTGAAGTTGAAAAACCCGTCTATGGTTTGGTCGTTAACATCGAAACTTATAATCCAATAAAAGTAGCTTTTCATGAATGGGTAGCCATGTTTAAAGATTTCTTCACCTCAAAGGCAAGCTTAAGAAATAGGATTAAATACCTTTTCAAACCACCTGGTTGGAGACATGACGGAACAAGTGTATTGTCTTCTGATTTAAAAAAAGACTGGTTAGACCAGAAAGATGAACAGCCTTAGATTTCATAAATTCTCACCTTCTTTTTCTTAAAGTAGGTATTGTTAAGCAATTCAATAAGGTCTTCTGATTTTTTCTTTGGGACAGCCACAAAAGCGCAATCTTGTTTTAACTCAATAACCCCAAGTTCTTGAGCAGACAAACCTCCTTTCTTCATGAAAACACCTGCAATATCCCCTTTTGAAATCTTATCTTTTCGTCCACCCGAAATAAACAAAGTGGTAAAAAACGAAGTGGTAATTCCCGCCTTATTCAATTGATTTAAAGGCTTTGCGTTATGAATAAACTCCGGAAGTGATTTATTTTCTTCTTTAATTACATAGGCTGTACCTTTAGCTGAAACACGAGCTGTACGACCATTTCTGTGGGTAAACTCTTCGTTAGCATGTGGCAATTCAAAGTGGATGATGTAACTCAATTCTGGAATATCTAATCCACGCGCGGCAAGGTCAGTCGCTACCATGACTTGTGTGCTTCCATTTCTAAATTTTATCAAAGCCCGTTCGCGGTCCATCTGCTCCATTCCACCAGAAAAACAACTGTGTCCGATTTGGTGCTTGGTCAGGTATTCACTCACTTCATCAATGGTTGCCTTAAAATTACAAAACACAATTCCGTTTTGATTTCCAACATGGTTTAAGAGTCCGACCAAGGTTTCTAACTTCTGATTGGCATTACTTTCTACCACCTTAAGTTCAAGTTTGTCATTTTTCTTTTCGACGAGATAATCCAATGTTTTGGCTTCATTCATCTGGACAAATCCAGGAATACTTATTTGAGCAGTGGCAGAAGTTAAAATTCTTTTTTCCAGATTTGGAATATGTCCTAAAATACGCGTCAATTCATCTTCAAAACCAACTTCTAAAATTTTATCGTATTCGTCCAACACTAAATACTTGATGCTATCGGTATTCATTTGTTCGCCCGAAAAATGGTCCAAAATTCGTCCAGGTGTTCCAATCAAAACTGCAGGAGTATGTTTTAATTCCATACGGTCTTTCGACTTCGAACGGCCGCCATACACTGCGTTCAACTTGAAACCTGTTCCCATATGTCTAAACACCTGTTCAATTTGTATAGCCAATTCACGAGACGGCACAACAATCAGCGCCTGAATGCCATCAACTTTAGGATCGAGCAATTGAACTAAAGGCAATAAAAAAGCCAATGTTTTTCCTGTACCAGTTGGAGATAGAACAATGGTATTTTCATTTTTCTCAATCACCGTTTTGGCTTCTTGCTGCATAGGATTCAATCCTTTGATATTCAATTTGGTTAAAATATCTTGCTGTGTTTTTATATGCTTAGCCATTGGATTATTGGTTTAAAACTGGGTGAATGTACTGAAATGCTGCTGTTAACTATTTTCGTTTCTGTAATTGGCCAACGCTTTTTCAATCAACTCATCTTTTGTGAGGTGCTTGAAAATAGATTTTACTTGATTTTTAACTTCTTCAGGAATTTCGCGATTAGGTTTTGTTTTGAAAACTTTCCTGGCCCACACCAAAGTGTTATTCCATTCGATTTCTTCTTCTTTGGCCTTTTCAATGGCTTTAAATTGAATACCTAATTCATTTTCGAATTCAGCGATTTCATGGACTTCTTCTTTTTGAAGGATGGTCATTGACAGTCCCTTCTCTCCTGCTCTACCCGTACGTCCACTTCTGTGCACATAAGCTTCATGGGTGTCTGGCAGATGATAATTTACAATGTAAGCCAGTCCTTTCACGTCAATTCCTCTGGCTACTAAATCTGTTGCTACAAGAATATCGATGTGCCCTGTACGAAATTGTTCCATGATGCGGTCGCGAATACCTTGCGTTAAACTACCATGCAAAGCACCAGAAGATATCTTTCGAATGGCTAAGTTTTTAGCCAATTTATTCACAGCTGCTTTGGTTCGACAGAAGATAATTCCCCGTTGACCTTCTTGTGTACTTAAAAAGTGAAGCAAAACATCTAGTTTTTCTATTGGTTCAACAACCATATACTGATGTTCAATCCCCAAATGTCCAATTGTTGCCCTATCTGAATTTACAGAAATGGTATTCTTCGACATATAGTTGTGTACAACATCTTTTAACTCTCCAGGCATTGTCGCACTGAATAAAAGTGTGCGGCGATTTTTAGGCAAGGTTTTTAAAATCGGCATCAGATCGTCCTTTAAGGCTTGAAACATCTCATCTGCTTCGTCCAAAACCAAATTTTCCAAAGCCTTAAGGTCTAATGCATTTTTCTCAATTAAATCCAAACACCTCCCAGGAGTTGCAATCACAATATGGCTTGGAGATTTAAGTTCTTCTATTTGCGTTTTCAGTTGTGCTCCACCTGTGAGTAAAGTGATTTTTACTTCAGGTAAATGCTTAGCAAAGTCAATAAGACTATTGTAAATCTGCTGACTCAATTCACGTGTTGGGGAAAGAATTAGGGATTGAACACGATCATTGTTCACTTCTACCTTTTGAATTAATGGCAATCCAAAGGCCGCTGTTTTTCCTGTTCCTGTTTTTGCTAAAGCAACAATATCTTCTTTTTGTTGAAGAACCATGGGAATAACCTGCTCCTGAATATCAGTAGCTTCTGTTATGTTCAGTTCAATTAAAGCTTGTTGGATTAAAGGGTTGACTCCTAAGTCGGTTAAAAGTTTGGACATTGTAATTTTTTCTACAAAGATAGACACAGTTTTTTGTGAAAGCGCAGTTTTCAAGTGTTATTCCCCATTTTAATAAAAAAACTGAATAAAAACTTAGAAACAGAACGCCTGCTGAGTCAGTAACTACATTGATTACCTTACTTTTATTATGTAACAATAAAGATTTAACAACCTATGCACCAACCATTTACAAACACCATTCGTTTAATGCATTAAGAACATTTAAAATCAACAACATGAAAACTATTATTTCTATTTTCACTTTGCTATTGGCTTTTCAGTCAACTGCACAAAACCTTGTCCCCAACCCTAGTTTTGAAGCCACCAATGGAAGCTTTTGCGAAATCATGTATGCCAGTGACTTCAGTGCGACCTCACAAAACTGGACAACCCCAACCATGGGGTCCCCCGACCTTTACTCCACAACAATCCCTTCCTCTTGTTTCAACCATCAGCCCAACAGCACTTATGATGGTCCAATTGGAATCAAAGGATCACAGCTTCCACGAACAGGAGACGTAATGTCAGCAATATCTGTTTTCAGCATCCAAGGACTTGAACAAAGAGAATACCTCCAAGTACAACTCAGCACAGCACTTACACCAGGATACAATTACATTGTAGAATGCTATGTTTCTTTAGCCGATTCACAAGAATTTGCGACAAACCAACTGGGAATGTACTTATCTGAACAAGCCATCAGTAGTAATTCAAATAACGTGCTTAACTATACGCCACAAGTTACGGCCAATGATTATATTACCGACACACAAAAATGGGTGCGCATTGCAGATACCATTGTCGCTACAGGAGCATACACCTATCTGACCATTGGAAACTTTAGTTCAGATAATCAAACCCCAACAATTCCAAATCCGACCAGCTCAGGACAAGCAGGAACTTACGGAGCTTATTACTTTATTGATGATGTACGCGTAGAACGATTGCGGGAATTAGACACAGATGAATATGAGTTTGGAGATTACAATACAAAGCATAAAAAAGTCATTAAGGTAGTTGATTTTATGGGGCGAGAAGTTGAGTTTAAACCCAATACCCCAGTGATTCTCATTTATAGTGACGGCAGCAGAAAGCGGGTGATAAAAAGTGAACAATAATCGAGAAGTATTTCATTCTAGAAACTGACCCAAAAGTCATTTAACAAAAGGTGTTAGATTGCTCAAAAACAAGAAAGTTTAAAGTCTTTAAACCAAGAACAACAGGAGTGTTTTAGAGAATATAATTGAGCATTATTTGAATACAGACGACTAAAATCGATTTTATCGGAGTTCAGTATTTTTTCATTTCAGCGTCGCTTATTTTTATTTTATTGAGGATTTATCTATTTCACCTTCATAGCTTTCATTATTTTTGTAACTTGAAATTGTTCATCTTTTGAATTTAAAAATCTATCATACAAAATAATGGTTTTATTATTTGCTTACCTTTTTCTGGCCTTATTCGTTTCATTTATCTGTTCCATAATGGAAGCTGTTCTACTCTCAGTTCCCATTTCATATTTAAAAATAAAGTCAGGTGCGGGCAACAAAAATGCCATAGCAATGATCGGTTTAAAGGAAGATATTGACAAGCCCCTTTCGGCTATTTTATCTTTAAATACAGTTGCACACACCATTGGAGCAGCAGGAGTTGGAGCCCAAGCCACTATTGTATTTGGAGATGCCTATTTTGGAGTTGTTTCAGCGGTTTTAACCATTTTAATACTTGTTTTGACAGAAATTATACCCAAAACCCTAGGCGCCAATTACAGCAAAGAACTCATCGGTATTGTTTCGAAATTAATCAAAGTATCAGTCTTTCTAACCTATCCTTTAGTGTGGTTATCATCAAAATTAACCAAATTACTCTCGCGCAACACGGTAGAGTTAACCACCAGCAGAGAAGAAATATCGGCCTTGGCGAGCATTGGAACCAAAGAAGGTATTTTTGCAGACAAGGAAAATAAAATCATTCAAAACTTGATCAAACTAAAAAGTTTAAAAATCAACACAGTTATGACTCCGCGTATTGTTGTTGTTACTGCAAGTGAAGATATGACCCTACAAGAATTCTTGAAAAACAAAGCCTTTCTACATTTTTCACGCATTCCAATCTACAAAGGAAACAAAGACAACATTACAGGATATGTGTTGAGGGAATTGGTATTTGAAAAATTAGCTGAAGATCAATTCGACTTAAAATTGAAGGACATCAAAAGAGAGATTATCGTATTTCCTAAAACGGTAACCCTTTTTGACGCTTGGGAAGAAATGCTGCATCAGAAAGAACACATATCATTGGTTGTGGATCAGTATGGAGGAATGGATGGAATCACTACCTTAGAAGACATAATAGAAACTTTGTTAGGCTTTGAAATTCTTGATGAAAAAGATGAGATTGCTGACATGCAGCAATACGCTGTAAAGAGATGGGAAGAAAAACAAAAAAAATATCAGTACCTGAACAAGGAAGAATGAAGCCAAGAACAATTCTAATCCGTAATATTCGAACATTAAAGAAATTAAACTTTAGAATTACATCTTAAGCTATTCTCCTATCTTTGCCGATATATAAATAACTATGGCGCCCACATTACTTTCCTCTCCATTGCAGGGATTCACAGACTTCAGGTTTCGCAATGCTTTTCATCATTATTTTGGTGGAATCGACACTTTTTATGCTCCTTACATTCGTTTACAAGGGAAAATGGTCATAAAAAACTCATACCAGCTCGATTTAGCACCCGAAAATAACTCCACCTTAACAATCATTCCGCAGGTCATCACCAACGACCCAGATGAGTTCGTCTTTGTCGCGAAATACGTTCAAAGTTTAGGGTATAAAGAACTGAATTGGAATTTAGGCTGTCCTTATCCGATGGTTACAAAATCTGGTATGGGGTCAGGTTTAATTTGTCAACCCGCACGAATTCAGGAAGTATTGACCAAAGCACATAATGAAACAGACATCGTAGTTTCTATGAAAATGCAGATGGGATACGAAAACGCAGCAGAAATACTAGATACCTTCCCTGTCCTGGATCAATTTCCGTTGAAAAGCATAGCCATTCATGCGCGCATTGGAAAACAGTTATATAAAGGTCCTGTTGATTTAGAAGCTTTCGAAAAATGCGTTACAGGAACCCGACATAAACTGTATTACAACGGTGACATCACCAGTGTAGCAGCATTCAAAAAGATTGAAGGGCGTTTCCCAACAATTGATCACTATTTAATAGGACGAGGACTAATTGCAGATCCTTTTTTGCCCAACATGATTAAAAACAACACCACAACATATCCAAAAGACAGATGGGATATTTTCATGGCGTTTCACAACACAATCTATCAAGACTATGACGCATATTTATCAGGACCAACTCCCATCAGAATGAAAATGCTTGGATTTTGGAAGTATTTTGCTGAAACGACATCACAACCTCAAAAGACCTTCAAAGCCATAAAGAAAGCGACAAACCCCAATAAGTACAGAGAAGCTGTTAGTCAAATCATAAGGACAGAGAAAAGAATTCAAGAAGGGTAATCCATGTCTTAAAATGCTTATTCTTCAACTTCACCATTGAAAAAATTCCACGGAACAAATCAAAAAACGTGCGCTATACTTTCCACCATCAGAATTCCGTTAAATCCTCACAAATTCATCCTACACATTCAATAAAAAAGTGAGGAATAAGAATAATGAACTATATTTACACTTTTGCGTAGAGCTGCCACAAATTCGAGCAGGGCTTAAACACAAATAAAATAATTTCATCTACAATAAAATGACAGAAAATACCAAAAACAAAGAAAAGCCATCACCAGAAGTGAAAGCGCTTTCACTTTACCTTATGGCCCATAAAAAAACCAGCCCAACACATTTAGAACAGTCCAAACGCATCAACAACCTATGGAACAAAGTCGTTGCGGGAAATTTGAGTAAAAGTCAATACTTGGAAGCCGTGCAACAAATGCTCACTTCATTTGGAGGCTATGCAACAGTCGTTGAAAAAACCGTTGAATATTACATCAAAAAGACAGGAGAATGGACTTTAAAGGGTGATGATAAATATTCTATTGACGCACAAAAGGTTGCTGATGCACTTTCGAAAAAATAAATTGCAGATGCAAAAAAGTTAAAACGAAGATACTTTATAGAAGCAAAGTAAACCTCTAAAAAAATGAATCAATATTCGCCTCAAGAAGAACGATTAAATGTGCTTTCGCACGCCACTGGATTTTTGTTAAGTATTTTGGCATTCATATTATTACTCGTCAAAACCATTCCACAAGGCAACACCATAAATACTTTAAGCGTAACGATTTACGGCTTGAGTTTAATTGTGCTTTATGCTGCTTCCACCTTATATCACAATGCTAAGGCACCTAAATTGAGAAAAAGGCTAAAGATATTTGATCATGCTGCAATTTTTCTATTGATTGCAGGAACCTATGCTCCCTATAGTCTGATTACACTCAAAGGCACAACCGGAACCATTATTTTTAGCGTTGTTTGGGGAATTGCATTCTTCGGAATTGTATTAAAACTGTTTTTCACAGGCAGGTTCAAGGTTTTGTCTACTCTAATGTATGTGCTGATGGCTTGGGTGATTGTTTTTGCTGTTCAACCGCTAATGGAGAATTTATCAGCCGATGGACTTTTCTGGCTTGCCGCGGGTGGAGCTGCCTACATGTTAGGCGCTTTACTTTACAACATTGACAAATTAAAATTCAATCATGCTATCTTTCACATCTTTGTTTTAATCGGTAGTTATTGTCACTTTCACTCAATTTATAACTTCGTATTAAAATAAAACTAAAACCCTATATCACAATAAGCTAACAAGACATAATTAACTTATTATTGAACTTTGTTCACCTCTTTTTCCATATTTAAAAATCCTTCAATCATATCCTTTGGATGCGTAGTTGAAGGAACAGGGAAATCGAACCAATGTTGCATCGGTTTATCGTAATCTCTATTGTTTAAGAAGGCATGTAAGGCCTTATTTAATCCTTCCGTATATTTTGGATGATCGGCACCTGTTGGGTCGACGTGGTACAAATCATTAGAGGCAAAACCTTTGAAAAGAGGTCCGATCACTTCAATTCCGAAGTCCTGTGGATTCTTTCCTATTGGACTATGAACTGTGGTTGTAAACTGATGCCAATAGGCAGACTGTATACAGTTCTTTTCAAACAATTGCTTCACCACTTCCAAAGAATCAATGGTTTCTTGTTCGTTTTGGGTCGGAAATCCATACATTAGGTAGGCATGCACCATTATATTGGCTTGAGAAAAGTTGTGCGTTACTCGTGTTACCTGTGCCACATCAACTCCTTTCTTTATCATCGCTAACAAACGGTCAGAAGCCACTTCTAATCCTCCTGTTACAGCAATACAACCCGAATCTGCCATCAGTTGACACAGTTCAGCGCTAAATGTTTTTTCAAATCGAATATTGGTCCACCAGGTAATTTTCACATTTCGTTCGATTAACTTTAAAGATAAAGCACGCAGTACTTTAGGAGGAGCTGCTTCATCAACAAAGTGAAAGCCTGTGATTCCAGTATCTTGAACAATCTTCTCAATTTTATCAACCAAGGCTTCTGCTGTTGTATTCTGATAGATGGCGATATAATCTAGACTTATATCACAGAAAGTACATTGACTCCAATAACAACCATGTGAAATCGTCAATTTATTCCACCGTGCATCTGTCCACATGCGGTGCATTGGATTAACAATGTCTAAAAAAGACACATATTTCTCGTAGGGTAATCCCCTATAATTTGGAGCTGGTAAATCTTTGTGGTGATATATTTTATTGGGCACTTTGTTTTTATAAACGACCTTCCCATCTTCCAGAACATAAGTACGTTCAAGGTCGTCTACCTCAACCTTTCCTTCAAGGTATTCTACCAATCTTAAAACAGGTCCTTCCCCATCATCGAGAGAAATGAAATCAACCGATTCAAAAATTCGAGGATCCTCGAGAGAGCGTAATTCTGTATTACAGTAACCACCTCCTAATGCCACACGAATATGCGGGTAAAAATGTTTTATGAATTGAGCGCAACGTAAGGCAGCAAACAAATTTCCAGGAAAAGGAATTGTAAAACACACCAAGGTCGGTGAATGCTTTTTAAGTAATTGCTCAAAGATTTCAAGCATCTTATCTTCGATCAGGGTCGGTTCATAATGAAGAAACTCATCCAACTGATTAAAGCTACAGGATGCCGTAGCAATTTGCTCAGCATATTTAGTAAAGGCAAAAAACTCATCGACATTCGCTTGAATAAAGTCGCCTATTTCTTCGATATAGAGTGTTGCATAATGTTTGGCTTTATCGATTACTCCAATATTTCCTTCCGCCCATTGAATTGTAGTGTTCACCTTAGACAAGCGATGTCCTACAGGCAAAAATCCATCTTCAAGTATTTTATGTGCCGATGCCAAATCATTTTTTTGAAGGAAACTAATCACTTCGTCTACCCGAGAAATATAATGTTCTTTATTCTCAATCACCAAGGGATGATTAAAGCTTTCCATATCTATTGCTTCCTGTATAATAGCACGTAGAAATTCACCTGTAAAAATAGCGGTAAATAATTCTATACTTAAATCACAATGCTCTACAGGGACCTCATGTTCTTCAAGGAATCCCTTCAAATAAGCTGTTGCTGGATAAGCAGTGTTGAGCTGAGTAAAAGGAGGAGTAACTAAAAGGAGTTTTTGCTGCATAAAGCAAAGATAGGAACTATAAGGCGAATTGTTCTAAATAGCCTATGAATTAATTGTTGACCAATTGAGTGAGAACCGGAACATAAGTATTATTATCTCATCTTTAATGCTTAACTTTTGCATTTCAAAACCATACCTTATGTCGGAAACATGGGAATCAATTTATAGAAGCAATCAAGAAATGTGGGGACATGAACCAACACCTTCCACCCTATTGATCAAAGACTTTTTTATTGAAAAAGGTATAAAAAACATTCTTATTCCAGGATTTGGATATGGAAGAAACGCCCAAGTTTTCATCGAAAATGGTATGAATGTTACAGGAATTGAAATTTCCCAGACAGCCATAAAAAAAGCAAGAAAACAATTTGGTTTTCACTCTAAAATCCATCATGGCTCTGTTTTAGACATGCCTTTTGATACGAATGAATACGACGGAATCTATTGTTATTCACTAATACACTTACTCGACAGCGAAGAACGTGAAGTATTTGTTCAAAATTGCTATAATCAACTTTCAAAAGGAGGAATAATGGTATTTGTCGTCGTTTCGAAAAATGCTGTCAATTATGGAAGTGGTAAATATGTAAGTAAAGATCGATATGAAGTTCACAAGGGGTTAAAACTTTATTTTTACGATACTGAATCTATACAAGCTGAATTTGGTCCTTATGGTCTTTTTGAATTCGTTGAAATAGAAGAAGACTTAACTTTTTATATTGTCAAGTGTAAAAAGTAAGCTTTCTGATGTCGATTTATCATTACATCAGCCTCAGATTTAATGCTGAAAAATTCAGTAGAAAAATCTTAATTTTGAAATATGAAAACAGAATCTATTGTTACCATAAAAAAGGAGTTAAAACATCTTCCAAAGGAAGAACTATTGGAGTTGTGCATACGTTTAGGGAAATTCAAAAAAGAAAACAAAGCAATGTTAAGTTATTTGCTATTTCAAGCAGATGACGAGAACGGATATATTGAAAATGTGAAGTCTACAATAAATGAATTGTTTGAAGAGATGAATACCAGTAGTTATTTTTTTATGAAGAAAACGATTCGGAAAATCCTCAAACAAACTAAGGTTTTCATTCGTTATTCTGGAAATAAAACAACAGAGATTGAGCTTCTCCTCTATTTCTGTGAATGTTTAGGGGATTTACGTCCTTCAATATTTAACAATACAACATTAACGAATTTATACGAGCGACAGATTCTGGCCCTTCAAAAGAAGATCAAAGGCTTGCATGAAGATTTACAGTTTGATTATAATTTGAGGATTGAGGAATTGACATTATAGTTGGTTGTATTTATTGGTCTCAAATAGAGTTTAAACTATGCTCCCGAAAGGCCTCGGATTAGTGCATCTCGCTTTAGCTTCTAAAAATCTCTATAATAAAGATTGGATGCTAGACAATAGATGTTAGACTGAGAAGTCTAATGTCTAACATCTAATGTCCAACTATTTTGATAACCATAGAATTTTATTCTCATGTGAACCTATGGTACTTTTGGTCCATAGTGGTTTATTTCATGGTTGACATTTAACATATTTCGATTGATTTTCTTTTTTTGTTTGAGATGTTTTTAGTTATCTTAATTAAGAAACCTAAGACATGGCTCTTTGAAGGTCAAAAAGCAGGGAAAAAGTATAGTCCTACCAGTATTCAAGAAGTATTAAAAAAATCTGTAAAGAAGGCGGGAATAAAGAAAAAAGTGACACTTCATTGGTTGCGACATAGCTATGCTACTCATTTATTGGAAAGCGGTACAGACCTTCGCTATATACAGGAGTTATTGGGACACAGCAGTTCAAAGACAACAGAGATTTATACACATGTCAGCAACAGGGACATACAACGAATCAAAAGTCCATTTGACGATTTGTAAAATAGAAATGTTTCATTAGCTTTACAATATATTATTCAGTAAAACTGTACACTATTTCTTGGTTTAGAGGATATTGTGCGGATTAATTGGATATATAAAAAGTTACCTGCAAGCTTATGAAACGACATAGAATTATATTGATTTTTAGCTTAGGACTTTTTTGTTCTTGTTCGCAGACTCCAAATAAAGTTGACGAGATAGTTACAAAAGCTCTTAACAATGACACAATACCGAGTGTTGCGAAGATAACAACGAGAAAACTTCATTCAGTTGTTAGAGGACACATTGATAGCAAAGAATATTCGGTAATAGTTAAATCATTATACAATTTGGTTGACAATTTAAAATACGATAGTAGTTTCTATTGCCAAGGGAATTATTTGTATTTTATCGACAAGACAAAGACAGTTTTAGATTCAATTGAACTTGCGGAAGGTTGTGAAGGCGGACTAATAATTCAAGATGTTACAAACCAATTAAAATTTACAAATCCAATATTTAATGTTTCAAGCCCTTCGGGTAGCGACTACTATACAAATGAGTTCATTGAATTCAGAAACACTAGGTTTAAAAAACTATTTGAAATTTCAGAATTTGGACAACCTGTTGCCCTACAAAGAGCAGACAAAAATATATTGACAGGGTTTGTTAAAGATAGAGATGAGCTTGTCTACGATTTTCAAGATTATCCTATTACGGTTTCACTTGACAATTATGAGGTAAGGATTGGAAAACCAGAAAAGCAACATATAGGATATGTAACGGTAGCACTTGAAGACTTTATCGGTTATAGATTAGTTGATAAAAGCGAACGAAGCAATTATCTAATAAAAAGAGGAACAACCGTTGTAATTGACTCTTTAGACCGTTCGACAAATAATGTAAGACTAATTATAAGTGACACAATTTTTATCAATGTTCCTTTTCGTGACATCAAGGACAAAATCCAAGTTAATGCAGCAGGATAAAAGAAAGCCAGCAGGTAACAGCACCTACCCAAAAGTGGCGGTTCAGTGGTTAAATCAAGCTTTGTGCTTCTATCAAAGTTGGTGCTTGGCTGACAGTGAAGCGCTTCGAAATCGCCACCTTCGGGTAGCTGCAAAACGTTAGTAACCATGGTGGACTCAAAGTTTGCTCAAAGCATCTTAATATAATTGAAAAAATGAAATATGTATTATTCATCTTTGTACTGATCTATTCAAGTTCAGGCATTTCTCAAGAGACTAAAATAACGATTGCTACAGCGATTTATGAAGAAGAAGAAATTTCGGATGAAAATGATTTTAGCTTTCATATCGAAGGTACAGAGTATATCTTCTTTTATGATTTTAATTATAAATATAACATACCAAAGACTACACACAACCCTAATATTTACGCCTATATGGGAGAAATATTAAAAGATTCAACTTATAATATTGCGGTGTCATTTAAAACAAAAGATAGCATATTTGAATATTCACATAAATTACAATTAAGCGAACAATTAACTGCAGTTTCAATTGATTGTTTTTTTGGTTTGAATGAAAATAACTCAACAGTCTTAAAAAGAATTGAAATCAAAAAAATCATTAATAAACCTGAAAACATAGAGTTAAAGATTCTGGATGAACCTGTATTAATGGTATCTCCTCGGTTTAGATTAATAAATAATAGTTCCGACACTCTATATCCTTCTCTATGTTTTAATACAGTTAATCACGGTCAGAGTTGCGCTTCAGATTTCCTTGGTATTACTTATAAAAAAGATAGTAATGGCAGATATACTCAGCATTCCCCTTATCAATTTTGTGATGCACAAGATAAAGAAGAAAGTTTGTTAGTTCCCGGTGAAGAGACTGTGGTTTACACAAGTAAAGTTAATGAGTGTAGCCCTATTACTATATCAGAGAAAGGTCAATACTTGTACGCAATTAATGTTTCCTTGTCGCCAATACTAAATGAGACAACTCCCAATGAAAAGAATGTTTTTGATATTAAACAGGTTTATGGCCTGTCTCACATTTATACAATTAAATAATGAACGGTTACTAACATCAGCTAAGCTTCAAGCCTTTTACGTACATTCGTGGTAGCGGCTCGAAAGCCTAGTTGAAAACCGTTGGCACTAATGTAAAATGAAACTACTACTACAAATATTGATTCTTAGTTGTACGATGACCAGTTGTCTTATGATAAATGGTCGAGCAGACTTAATAGAACAAAATTCCGACTTGGTATTACCAGACAATTATACAGTGATTCAAGACACTTCTGAAGCTGCAGGATTTGCAGGTTCTGATTATTCAATCATTGTTGAACTTGAATTTGACTCATCAAATTTTGAGCAATTAATGAAATCGTTACCTGAAAATTCAGACAATTGGCGAGAAGATGGTGGCAACTACTATTTCAACAAGAATTTGAGCAAAAGTGAAAGCGTTTCAATAATTATTGATCCAGCAAGCCGACTTTTACTCTATAGACAGGATAAAATATGAAAGCAATTAATTTATTATTCATAATTGCCCTGACATTGACAGCTTGCTCTCAATCGAAAATCGACAAGTACAACTCAATTGTAGACCGCACGACAAGAATTGAAATCAACTTTAAAAACCCAGATAGTATAATCGAACTTGACAATAATCAAGTGGAAGTCTTTAAGGACATTTTGAAAAGAAATATCGAGCCTGCAATTCAACGAAAATTTGTAGCTGATGTACAAATTGACCTTTACGACAATGACAGTCGTTTAGGTTTTTTAATGATAACAGACAATGACCCTAAACCCTTCGTAAATTTTGGCTCAGACAGTTTGAATTTTGGTTTCCAATTGACATATGGAATTGGTATGTACATTAATGAAATAAAACACTAGTGCCAACATCGGTTATGGCTAATGCGGACTGATTGGTTAAAAATGAGGATGTTGCAAAAAATAAACGCAACTGCGAGCAGACAAGAACGGAGTTACGAAATCCGCACTAGCCATAGCCGAGGAACGTTGTGTGTAACTAGAGAAGAACCTACTAAGTAATGATATCTAACTTTTTAACATATTTTTGTTTTAGACACTTAGTAATATTCGTTTTTCTCGTGAATGGTTTTTTCTGCATAGCACAAACACCATTTAATAAGGACAATATTGATCCCACAATTCTTAATAATTTTATTCAGAAAGAATTAAATTCATTTAGAAAAAGAGCAAAGGTTGATCCAGTAAAGACAGAGTTTGCTTTGTCTTTTGCCGCGGATGACCATTCTGCTTATATGTTAAAAAAGAAAAAACTGACTCATAATCAGCGGCTCAAAGTAAAGAAGACACCTAAGAACAGAGTTGATTTCTATGGTGCTCAATTTAATAGTGTTGGAGAAAACGTTCAAGTGAATAATTTGAATCTACATTCTTCCGTGGATGACAAAAACTCTCCTCTAATCAATACCTACGAAAAACTAGCCGAAAAACTCGTTCAAGCTTGGAAAAACTCACCACCGCACTATGCGAATATGATTAACCCCAATTTCAAAACAAGTTTCACATCCGTTGCAATCGGTGGAAAGGGTGATATTTACGCTTGTCAGTTGTTCGGAGGTTCAAAATACAAGGATAAGTATGCTAAAGAACGTGATACAATTGAATTTAAGCCAGACCGGTCTTGGAGATGCTGGAGATGTAAAGTACGTGCTCCACAAGGCCAGATTATTATCTTAGAAGATAGCACTATTATTTACAAATTTATTTCTCCAAGAATGCTTTGGGGCTTACTTCCTCGACCATCAATAAACAGAACACGTATGCGTTTCTTCAATCCTTGGAGAGATGGATTAGCCGCTGATATAATCGTAAAGTCACAATATAAATGTGATAGTAATTCTTATCACAACGGATTAAGTAATGTACGAGGACTACTTTTAGAACCTGTATATAAAAAAGATTATATGGGTATTCCGTTTAGTCATACAAAAATCGTTTTGGGTAAGGTGCCTAGTTTCATCAATGAAGATTTTGAAGTAAACTTAGTTGTTATCCAAAATAAACGTCCTTGTTCAAATACAATGTATAATGTTATGCCTTCTGATTTTGAGGTCAAAATTCCTATAAACTTTGCATTTCAACCTTCTGATGCAATTATGAAAGAATATCAAATAGACACGCTTTCCAAACGGTTATATTTTGACAAATCTGATGTTACTCCAAACGACAGCATACTACCAGAAATCATAGGATTGGTAAATAAAAATAAAGAGATATTGACAAAAGTTAAAATAATTGGATTGGCAAGTATTGAGGGGACTGCTGAAAACAACGCCTCACTTTATGAAAAGAGAGCTGAGTATCTTCTTAAAGCAATAATGAATATCGGGATTGATTCTTCTCTCGTAGATGTTATTGCTACAGAAAACTTTAAGGACTTTAGGAAAGATATCATAGGCACCGATTATGAAAACCTTGGCGAATTCAACGACTCTTTATTGAAAGAAAAATTAGCAAAAAAAGAACTGAGTAATGAATTAGAATTCATTTTAAAAAATCATCGTTATGTAAATATTCAGCTTATCACACGACGTGAATACGATTTAAAATATACAGCAGAAAATGTAAACGAAAAATTGAAACGTTCTATTGCAAGAAAAAACATCAATGAAAGTATTAAACTACAGCGTATACAATATGGATTAGCGTTGGCAGATAAAATGTCTTATGAAGAGATTGAATCTGTAGAAATCGTTTATGATAAAAAGAATTATAAACTTCTTCATAATCGTGCTTTGATGAAGTATTTAACCGATACGATAACCATTGAATCATTGAAAGAATTTCGCACCCATCTTTCAGCATTAGACACCCTGAAAGAAAAGGATCGAGTAATAAACACATCTCTCGCAATTATAGATTATTACCTATATACTTTAGGTGAGTATAAAAATAAAAAAGTAGCCTTTTACGATAAAATACGAAAATGGAAATACATAGACAGGGTTCAACAAGCCAGAATATTATTAAATACAGCTACAAAAAGTGATTGGGGTCATTGGCTGGCTACAGGTTCACGTTCAGAAAGTAGTTATTATTTCAATAAAGTGAAACGTTACATTCGACCAGCTAGACTAGATGTAGATAAAACATTCGAAATTGCTTCCTATTACACCTTCTTTTGGCAATATAAGTATGCATTAAATCTAACAAAAGGAAAAATAAACCAAACTACGAATCCAGAAGATTTAATTAACTTTTTGAAACTTATCCATCTTACAGATTTAAAACTCCCCCGGAATCAATATTTGAACTACTTTGAAAAAATAAGACGCTATTCAGGTAATGAGTTTTGTAATTATTTTAATAATCCAGCTTTAAATTTTCAGATTTTAGATGACGAAGAAATAAAAAAAATATATTGTAAAGAGTGTGGAGATAATTAATTCATCCAGACAAACAAGATACACACAACACAGCCTTTAACGGTCAGCCTGTAAAACTCTTCGATTTTTACATTCATGTAAAACTAAAAGTTTGTATCTTCGATAAAACATTTAGCTAACAGGCCGCCGCAAAGCCTCATCCGTTATAGGTAATTCAAGCATGACAATAAATGAAGATCTAAAATATTTTTTAAAGAACGGGCATCTAAAAGACGTCAGTTTTAACTTAAACCGTGCTAAATTAATCGAAATGCTGGGAAAAACGGATTGGGAACATTACTCATTCCGTAAAGATAAATATCCTTCAATTTATAAATATGACAAGCTGGAGTTCTATTTTAACAATCAATCAGCAGAAGCTCAAATAAATGGAATTATGTTCCAACCAATTCCAATACCTTCTGAAAAAGGGTTTCTGAATTGTAGCTATAACGGTTTGACAAATAAAACAACATTGAATAGTGTTATTGAATTCTTAAACACAAATGAAATAAAGTTTTCAAGAACTGTAGATAAATGGAATGAAGAGCTAATAATACTTATTACGGAAGGAAAAGTAAGTATGTACTTTGATAACCAAAGCGACCAAAAAAAATATGTTCTTCATAAAGCTGGTAGATTTTTGAATGATTAATATTGATTAAAACATTATGTATGAATAGTTTATGTTTTCTAATATTTTTCACTTTCGGACTTCAAGTCGACTGGTTAGAACAAACTAAAGAATTGATAATCGATGTTGATAATAATTCTATTTTGGTAAACACCAAATTAGAAGAAGAAAAAAACGGAACAATTACAAAAAAAGAGTTTATTGCAGATCAAATAAGGAAAGTACAAGTAATTATGGACTATCCCAGTTCAATAAATCTTGAAATCAATTATTATGACAACGAAGGATTTATATTCGGTGAAGTAATTAAAGGAACAACTGTTTTACTTTATAAAAGAAATCGTTTAGATGACGAGCCATATGCTTCTATAATTGAATCCCAAACTTATTTCAAAAACAAAAATGAGGGTATAAATCTAATTCGCGAATTAAATCTTTATGAAGGAGACAATATTGAAAATATTAAGAAAAAGTTACAAAAAATGGAATTTGAACAACGATCTTTAGGGTCTGAAGATTATATTGATTTGAACGAGAAATATAATCTAAACTATCACAATGAATGAAATACCTATAACATCAAATAAACACAAGCGGCGAACGTTCATACGTCGTAGCCGCATGTGTCTATTTGAAAAACGTTGGCCACAATATGAAAAAACGATGAAACAACTATCGACTGAAATAACAGAATTGCTGAATAAGAAATCAACGGCTGACTTCTTAAACGCTGCTCGACATTTCGTGAAGTTGTTAGAAAATGGTGATTTAAACCAAGAGACATTTTATAAGGACTCTCATAAAGCATTATCAGAATTGTACCGGACCGCATTAGAACTTGAAACGGTTGACTTGATTCATTCGGGACCTGAGAGTGAATTTGAAGAAATTGACAAAGAAGAACTCAGAGAAATGAATAAAGGTCTGATTTCGAAACTTGGCAAAGAATGCTTCTATTGGGAAATATTCGACCCAGCATATGACAAAGAAAACGAACCGACACAAGGTTGGTTAGTTGACGACTTTGCGGACATTTATGCTGACCTAAAAGAAGAATTGACCAAGATTGACCAAATCAATACTGACGAATCAATCGAAGACGCTTTGTGGCAACTGAAATTCGGGTTTAATCACCATTGGGGAAATCACTGCATTAACGCAATGAGAGCATTACATTATTTGTGGTATGACGGAAAAGTTGCAATGTGAAATGAACGAGATAAAGAAAAATACTATGGCTAACAGCACCTACCCAAAAGTGGCGGTTCAGTTGTTAAATCAAGCTTTGTGCTTCTATCAAAGTTTCTGCTTGGTTGACAGTGAAGTGCTTCGAAATCGCCACCTTCGGGTAGCTGCAAAACGTTAGTGGCAATATTAAGACCGACAACAAATGAGAAATACAACATTTATATTAGCAATTTCCGTTGGACTACTTTTCGGTTGTAAATCTTCTGAGAATAAAAAAATAATAGCACAAAATAAGACTTGTTTTTGCGAAAATGATAGCTTGATAAATCATTATACTGTTGAGTGCGACACAATACTATTAAGTAATAAATCGAAACTTTTTTGGCAGTTCAACTGTGACAGAATTTGGCTTACTCTTGACAACGTTAATGGCCAGAAAAAAATATTTGACTCGCTCCAAATTGAGTTATATCCATTAACTTATAGACTTGGTTATCATTTAATCAAGGAGTTTGACAATACTATTTTGTTTCGAAGTGGTTGCCCCGCGAATGGTCCTTGTGTTTACAACCTTATTGACAAATTCACAGGAGAAAAGATTAAAGAATTTGACCAACTCATTTGCATTGATACAGAAGACGACAATTATAATTTTGAATTCATTGTTTATTTATCAGATACAACTGACCACATAATTATTTACTATATTAACAATGAAAAACTACTCAAAATACCTTTTGCAGAAAACCTGACTTCTATGGCATACCCACAACAACAATTTGAAGAAATGACGTTAAAAAACAATAATTTAGAGTTAACATACTGGACAAACGACAATACAAAAAAAACATTAAACATAAACCTGAAAGATGAAAAATACAGCCAATAACATCTAATAATCACAAGCGGCGAACGTTCATACGTGGAGGCCGCATGTGCCTATTTGAAAAACGTTAGCAGGAAAACTTCAAGTAAATCATTAAGCACTTCAAGATTAAACTCTTTGAAGGTGACTATATCAGGTCTAAAAACTAAAACATTATCCGATCTCAATTCTACTACCCCGTGAATGATTTCCTTCTTTCTCGTACTGCTCATCAAGACTTTTTCTTTTACTGTCGATTGGGTCGTGATCTCCAGAAAATGGACATTCCAAAAAAGGACTCATATAATAAACTTCGCCTGATTCGGCTTGATCTAAAACGTAAATATAGCCTTGGTGATTTTGTGAAAAGCAGGTGATTGAAGCCATCACAAAGAATGAAATGAATAGTGTTTTAATCATAGTTATTTGTTTTTTATGTTTGTATAAAAACACTGATAATCAATTCAAAACAGCACAACTACATAAAAAAAATATTTTTTATGGCCCCTAAATTATTGTTTAGTTACCCAATAGTTAAATAATAAGACGATTTGAATTCAACTCAAGTTTCTTGCTTTAACACAACATCCTTTTCATTATATTTACCCAAAACAAACACTATAAATGAAGCATTTACTCTCTTTTTTAGTTTTTCTTATTGGATTTTCAGCGTGGAATCAGGAACAAAATTCGCCCATTGAAGCGATTGTGCAAATGGGACATTCTAAAACCATTACAGCTTCCGACATCTCTCATAATGGAAAATACATCGCAACGGGAAGCATTGATCGTTCGGTTATTATTTGGGAAAAGAAGTCTGGTAAGCAAATTAGAATCCTCCATCACCATGTGAAAAGTATTACTGCTTTGCAGTTTAGTCAGGATGATAAACTCATTTTATCGGCTTCCAATGACAATACAGTAAAGTTGACCAACATTGAAACGGGTAAAGTTGTACACACCTTATTACACACGAAATACGACATACAAAATGCAATGTTCAATGGTGATGGAAGTAAGGTCTTAATTTTCGACAAAAGACAGCACTTCTCAGTTTGGGAAAGCGCAACAGGAGAGTTATTAGGTTATTTCACAAAAGATTACGCTGCCTTTGACGATGCAAATGCGGTGAGTTTTAACGGTGAATTAGTCCTTAGCAAAATCAATTATGAAAAAGTGGCTTGCGTTAAGCTGAAAACAAAAGATACGCTTTTTACAGTTCCATTTGATAAAGCCTATACTCTAAATTTTAGTAATGACGGGAAGTTTATTGTGATGGGATCGTCAAAACTTTTCGCTACCGTTTTTGATGCAGAAACGGGAGATTCTTTGCATACAGTTTCACTGATTAAAAACAGTGATTGTGATGGATGTAAAACAAAGGTTGCTATTTCGAATGATTCCAAAACGGTTTTTACAACCTCCAATAAAGGTCTTGGTAAGTTATGGAACATTAAGACTGGAAAAACTATTACGACCTTCGATACTCCAGAACAGTTACCAAACACCATTTCATTTAACAACGACAACAAACATGTGGTGATTAGCTACAGTAAAGCAATAAAGATATATTCAGCCACTTCTGGGAAAGCAATCTTCAGCATCTCAAATCCAGATATCAACCATTACAATCTTCAGGTACAAAACAATCAATTCATTTTACCTGGAGCGAATTATAGTGCCGATTTATGGTCAATTAACAACAGAAAAATCACTCGAAATTTTAAGGGTTATCTTAATCAAACGAGAACAGACGGATTGCGTTTCGATTATTCTTCGTGGATTGATGTCGGTATTTTGCAGTATATTTCTTACCGTACTAACCTCTCCATTCACCCCAACAATCAAGAAATTGTCATAGGAAAAGTGGATTCATCGACCATCGTTTTAAATTTAAACACCGGAAAAAAAACCAAGACGCTAACAGATGCCAGTAAGGTTAATTTTTGTCAGGCCTACAGTAAAGACGGAAAACTACTTGCTGTTGCTGGAGGCGATAGAAAAATAAGAATTTACGATGCCGAAACTTATGATTTAAAGCATACTTTGGTCGGACATCAAGCATTGATTTTTGACCTTCAATTTTCTAACAATTCAAATGTAATTTCATCAGCAAGTTGGGACGGGACTATGCGAACATGGGATATTGAAAAAGGTACATGGACTTCATATATTGAATTAAAAGACGGTGCTCCCTATCTTGTCCGCTACTCCCCTAACGATTTATACATTCTCACCGGAGATTTAAATAAAAACATTGATTTTTGGGAGTTAGATACTAGAGCAAAGTTTAGAACCTTAATTGGACATTCAGCACCAATTTCTGGAATAGAATTTACTAAAGATGGTCAATATGTTGTCACTTCTAGTTGGGATGGAAAAATAAAACTTTGGCATACCCTTACAGGAATGCAAGTTGCAAAATTGAACGACAAAGGAGCTCCAGTTTATACCGTAAACTTTTCCCCAGACCAAAAGCAAATCATTTCTGGGGATGGTGACCGATTCATCAAGTTTTGGAATAGAGAAACAGGACAGTTGGAAGAACAGTTGACGGGTCATATTAGTGCGGTGACCGACATTCAATTTACAAGCAATGGGAATTTGATGGTCTCTCGCGGAATGAATGGTGAGGTCATTGTTTGGGATTTCAACAAAAAAGAACAATTGTACACCTACCTGCCCATCAATAGAAATGATTGGATCATTAAAACGCCAAGCGGACATTTTGATGGTTCGAAAAAAGCCTTGCAATTGGTGAATTACGTTTCAGGAATGGAAGTGATTGCCATTTCTTCTTTATTCGATAAATACTACACACCTGGACTTGCGAAAAAAGTAATGGAAGGCGAAAGCATAATGGATACCGGCGAAAACATGAAGTCTTTGATTCAAAATCGTCCTGAACTGACTTTTCTAATTGCTAGTCAAAAAAGAAACGCAACTGTAAAGGAAGAAGATTCAATCCTTATCAGTAAGTCAGCTACTTTTTCTATTGATGTAGTCCTCATTGAAAATGGGGAAAAAATTTCTGAGGTGAAATTTTACAACAATGGAAAGTTGGTAGATTACAGAACAAGTGAGCAAAAAATAAACTTCAGAAGTGCAAAAGAGAATACATTGACATTTGAAATAGCATTGGTCGATGGAATAAACAATTTAAAAGCTGTAGCCAAAAGTGAAAAACAAGTTGAATCGGATCCTGTTACGCTTAAAGTAAAATTCGATGGAGAAGCAGCAAAAGTTGACCTTTACATCCTGACTGTGGGCATTAATGAATATAAAAACAGCAGTTATAACTTAAGTTATGCTGCGAAAGATGCTAAAGAATTCTCAAAAGCCATTTCAAAAGGAGGTACTCCCTTATTCAATAAGATTTATAGCTATTCATTGGAAAACAATCAAGCAACAAAGGCTGAAATTCAATCGCTTTTTAAGGACTTAGTTTCTAATGTTGGTCCTGAAGACGTATTCATTTTTTACTATGCAGGACACGGAGCAATGAGTGTTACAGCTGATGCTAATTTGTCAGAATTTTATATCATGACACACAATGTTACGAACTTTTATGGGGAAGATATTTTAAAGCAAGAAGGCCTTTCTGCTTCAGAACTACTTGAATTCTCAAGAGAAATTTCAGCACAGAAACAATTGTTTATTTTGGATGCTTGTCATTCTGGTGGTGCTTTGAATGTTTTAGCCACAAGAGGGGCAGACGAAAGAGAAAAAGCCATTGCCCAATTGGCCAGAAACACTGGGACATTCTTTTTAACCGCTTCACAAGACTTTCAATACGCCAGCGAATCAGGGGACCTAAAACATGGGCTTTTTACTTATGCGCTTTTAGAAATTATCAATGGAGATATTGCCTCAAATCATTCAGGAAAAGACAATAAAGTAACCGTAAATGAAATGAAGACCTACGTTGAAGAGCGTGTTCCAGAACTTTCTGAAAAATTCCATGGAAGTGCACAGTATCCTACCAGTTATAGTTTCGGTCAGGACTTCCCTATTGTGATTTTAAAATAAAACCATTTCAATTTATATTTTAAAAAAAACTACTGAGCTACCAAGCTAGGTCGTTAATCCTAGTTTTAAGGTTGTGTTTTTTCAATAATTACAGCCGAGAACTGTATCAATTAATTTTATCTAGTGTTAAACTTTATCAAAAAAAGGAAGAAGAGATTCCTCAGTTGTTAAAATATTAGATTTTAACAACTATCGGAATGACAGCTCATAAGGAGGTCTTCGGGGTAAAATTTGCTCAAGCTTCGCTTGAGCAAATTTTACCCCGCCAAATCCAACAAACACCTGTCATTCCGATGGAGTCCCGAGAACTCGGGGCGACGAGGAATCTCTTTTTAAATAATTACGACTTATCTTGGTAACCCAAAAAAACTATTTATTTATGAAATCATTTAGAGTAATCACCTCTCTTTTTTATGCCTCATTGCTCTTCTTTGGAGTGGGTTCAATTTCCTTTTTTATTTTGATCAGTTCGCAATCTGCTTTGGCTATAATCGCTGCAATCATCATTGGTATCATTGGACTAGTTATGAGCAGATTTCTTTTCAATTTGATGATGCGAAGAGGCGTTATCTCAGTTCTAGCAGGTTCTTATTCTTCGTATGAATTAGATGAAATTAAAAGCACCCCAAACAGCAGTATTTTAAAAATCCAACCATCAGAATTGCATCATTTCCCTTTTGAAAAACACTTTCAATTTCAACAAGGTCTTAAAATTAACATTTGGGGAGATTGGGAGGGCAGATCTTTAGAAAAACGTCATCACATTGAATCAATCATTTTTGATGAGCAAGCGCAATGGCTCACGATTCGTTTTTTAGATGGTTGCCTGCTGAAAATCAAAAATCCTAGTCCGCTTCATGTTGCAAGAAGCTATTTAAAGATAATCAAAGCCCAAGAAATTCAATGGATCACTCCTACCCTAACAAACGCAACGATGCAATACATCTACATCAATGACGGTAAAAATATCATCACGCAATCCAATAACGGTTGGAAGCCTCATCAGTTTGACATTGGCATAGGAATGAACGCATTGTATCTTCAAGCATAGGCATTAACATTTTATAAAGGTTTCCAATAGGCTACTTGAAAATTTATCTGTATCTTTCCGCCCTATTAAAAAACCCTAACCGAAATACAAGAAAAAAGCGAAGTCGAGTCGAAATACTTTCTTCACTTAATTATTTGCTCAAAAACAGCTGATTAAAAGTCTTCTTAAAAAATATGCCTATCAAAATAAGCAAACATATCCAAACTAAAGCTCCAACATTGTTCCCCGATGCTGATCAGGCTTCTGTGTATGCTGCACAGCAGATTGCAGAATTGATTCATCAAAAACAGCGAGAAGGAAATCAAGTTACTTTAGGACTAGCAACAGGAAACACGCCTAAAAAAGTGTACCAAGAACTCATTCGTTTGCATAAAAATGAAGGTTTAAGTTTTCAAAACGTCATTACTTTTAACCTTGATGAGTATTACCCCATTGGTCCCGACAATGACCAGAGCTATACTTATTTTATGCGTCATAATTTATTTGACCATATTGATATTCAACAAGAGAATATTTATATACCGCAAACAAACAGCACACCTCAAGAAGTAGCGAAATATTGTCAAGCCTATGAAGACAAGATTGCTGAATATGGTGGATTAGACCTTCAATTATTAGGTATTGGTCGCAATGGTCACATCGGTTTTAACGAACCAGGTTCTAGTTTTGAGTCCACTACCCGTTTGGTCAATTTACATCCACTGACACGAGAAGATGCCATTGCGCAATTTGGCACCATCGACAAAGTTCCACATCAAGCCATCAGTATTGGAATTCATACCATTATGCAAGCCAAGCGGATATTGTTGTTGGCCTTAGGAGAGAGAAAATCTGAGATCATGAACAAAGCATTGAGTGGAGAGATTTCTGTAGATATTCCAGCTTCTATTCTTCAAACAATGTCGCAAGTTGAGTATATACTAGATCAAGAAGCTGCAGTTTTGATTCAAGAGGAAGATCGTGTTTAATATTATTTTCACTCTTCATTTTTTATTGAAAGAAAGTGCGTTGAAATAATAATATGTTTGGTTTTAATATTCCTTTATTTTTAAAAGCCTTCATTCACTCAATTCATTTTTTCCTTTATTCATTGAATAAATTCCTTTACTCATTGTTTTTCGCTTTCTAAAAGCATTTCTACCCTCTATTATTGCAGTGTATTAATCAAAAAACAAAGACAATGAAAAAGTTGAATAGAGAATTATTTGCCTTAAGAACATTTGCAATTGCTGTTGCAGGAGTTACGCTATTATCTGCAATGAATGATTTCAAAACAAGTGAAAACCGACAATTTGGGACAATAGATGTTGAACGCATCAATGTTGTTGAAAAAGATGGAACCATCAAAATGGTAATCACAAACGAAGCGCATTTTCCAAGCAAAGGAGATGTAATTAACAGTACAAACTACCATGAACGTATAAAACGAGCAGGTATGCTATTCTTTAATGAAGAAGGTAAAGAATGTGGTGGGTTCATTTATGATGGAGCCAAAAACAAGGAAGGTCATTCTGCAGGCTTATCGCTGACTTATGACCAATATGATGGAGATCAAGTAATGCAATTGCTTACCACAGATACTAAAAAAGGAGAAAAAAGGGTGGTTTCAAGCATGTTGACTTTTAACGATAGAGCAGAACACGAAACCCAAGAAGGCAATCAAAAAATTGGAGATGAATTAGAGGCCATTAAAGATCCAAACGAACGCATGAGAAAATACCAGGAATACAAAGCCAAAGGCTTAATTGGTTCAACTCCGCGTATTCTCTTAGGAAAAACGAGAAGCGAAAATAACGGTTTGTTTTTGTTTGACGACAACGGAGTTCCAAGAGCTCAATTCAGTATCGACAAAGACAATCAGGTTAAGTTAGTAACTTACGATGAAAATGGTGCCGTAACGAATACTTGGCCGAATTAAAATATTACTTCTAAATATATCCATGAAAAAATTTGGAATTCTTTCATGGATATATACTATTTTGCACGCATGAAAAAACTGCTCAATTTTCTTAAGATTGACTTCTATTTTGTGGTCTTCTTATTTTTCATGAGTTATTTGCAAAGCATTAACTCTAGACTTAGTGTAGGACAAGATTTCTTGAGTGTTATTCAACCTGATGCACCTATCATTCACTTTTTAGGTGTATTTGTTATCATGTTTATTATCAAACTGACCGTTAACTATACCAATAAAAGAAGCAGCGTTAATCTTCAAGCTGCAAAAAGCTACATTTTGTATTTTGTACTTTCGTTTGTTGTTTATCTGTTGTTCACAAATTTGTTTGGATTCATTGTCGCCTATTTTTTCAACACCATTCCCGTCAATTTTAATGGTCCAACCCTGCTTTCAAATAACATCGAGAGAACTGTTGATTTCACCCTGTTCGGAAGTATCTATTTAGCGTATTTATTTTTTAAAGAAAATAAACAATACCGTTCTAAAATTAATGCTCTAGACAAGGTCATGGCAGCGAGCAATATTCAACAACTTAAAGCCCAATTGAATCCACATTTTTTGTTTAACAACCTGAATACCTTAGACGAATTAATTGAGGAGGACCAAGCCAAAGCCAGTGCTTTTTTGCACCACTTCGCAGAGCTATATCGTTATTCCTTGGTCACCTCCGAAAAAAAACTTGTTCCTTTAGCAGAAGAACTTCAGTTTGTTAACAACTACTTCGAATTAATGGAACATAAATATAAAGGATATTACCATTTATCGATAGAAAACCATCAAGCCAATGGCAAGTTTATGGTCCCTCCTTTTTGTTTACAAGTTCTGGTTGAAAATGCTATAGAACACAACTTTGGACGTAAGGAAAAACCCGTTGAAATACACATTTTGATCGATCAAAACATAAGCACCAGCAATACCGTCATTCCAAAACAACACAAAAAGAAAGAAGGTGGACGTGCTTTAAAAAATCTTTCAACACAGTTTAAATTATTGAGTGGGAAAGACATTCTCATAAAGAAAGACGAAACACAATTCACCGTTCAGTTACCATTAATAAGCAGCGAACAAAATGCATAAAATTTTAATTATTGAAGACGAATTACCAGCCAGAAAAAAACTAAAAAGGTACATTGCCGAGGTAGTTTCAGCATATGAAATTGTAGCAGAATTGGAGACCATAGAAGAAGCGTTAGCCTTCCTGAGTAAAGCACCTGAACTAGACTTGATTTTTTCAGATATAGAACTTAGAGATGGTAATGCTTTTGAAATTTACAATGTAATTACTCCTGAATGCCCCATTATTTTCGCCACTGCATACAATGAATTCTTAGTCAATGCTTTTGAAACCAATGGCATAGAGTATTTGTTAAAGCCTTACTCCCTCGATCGTTTTAAAAAAGCTTGGGATAAATTCATGCGTTTAAACAACTCAAAAACACCAAATGCACAACAGTTAATGACAGGGCTTCAAGAACTACTCAAAAACAATTCAATCAACTCAAAAACATACAAGGAACAATGGGCTATTAAGTCTTCACAAGAAACTTATTTCTTAAAAACTGAACATATCGTTTACTTCCAAGCTGAAGATGGAGTTGTATTCGCATTTGATGATCAAAACAAAAGGCACACAATGTCAAAATCAAGCCTAATGGCCATTGAAGAAGAACTCAATCCCCAAGATTTCTTTAGAATAAACCGTGGAGAATGCATTCATCGAAAGTTTATAGATAAGCTCCAAAGATTCAATAAAAACACGATTTCAGTATTTTTAAACGCTGGACAAGTGAGCCTTAGAACAAGTCAAAACAAAACCAGTGATTTTAACAGTTGGCTAGATGCGTAGGTTTCAGACTTGATCATGAACAGGACAAAAATGCAAGAAGTTTTCTTATTTCAATGATTTTCTCTACCTTTCCTCCTGCTTATTTTAACCTTTGACACTACAAAATGATGAAATATTTAATGTTTAGCCTTTTCTTTATATCATCTTTATTGCTTTATGGACAAGAAATAAACATGGAATTAACTTTTGATTGGCCAAATAATACACAAGATGATGATGCGTTTATTGAAGAATTTATAGCGTCAACCCCCAATGATTTTCAGCAATATAAATTAAATGAAAGGTATACTCCTACGCTTTCTGATTTATTCGAAGCTTTACATGTTATAGACCTCAACAATGATGGTCTAAAGGATGTAATATTTGACGGTCTAAGTGGTGGTGAACCGAGGCTTATTTCAATTTATATAAACAAAGGTGGTTATTTTGATAATGTTTTTGATGAATACCAGCAAATATCAAATATGGAATTCAATCAAGGGATCTTAAGTCGACTTCAAATCAAAGATTGGGATTGTTGCGCAGGAATTAATGAAACATACAGATTGTACGATGTAGCGTATGTAAATAACAAGTTCATTTTTAAGCCAATAGAAGCTTATAGGTATTTAAAAACAACAGACTTACCTTCCAAATACTGGTCTGAAACAAAAACTGTTCGTATTTTAAACGACAATTACAACATGAGGCTTTCTCCTAAAATTGATAACACTACAGAGTATTATTTTGAATTAAAACCACAATTGGGAAATATTATTGCACAATTACCAAAAAGAAGTATCGCTGTTGCGCTTGCTGAATCAATTGATGAAACTGGCAGGGTTTGGTACTTTGTTGCCGTCCCTCCTTTTATTAGAATTAGAAATTCTCGCATACTAGATTTTGATGATGAAATTAAAAGCTATAAATGTGGATGGATCAGCAGTCGTTATGTAGAAAATATTGATTAAAATGAGGAGGTTGAAACAGCTTATTATGTCACTCATTTTAACCTTCATCTGTTTTTCATGCAGTGAAAATATTTCGATGAACAATTCCGAAAGTCAAAAAAAAGAAGTTAAAAAAGTAACCTTAGACACTATTACATCAGTCAATACCGAGCTTTTCAAACAATATGAAGTAGTAGGTTTAGATACTTTTCGAAACCAATTAAGCAGAATTTTCATTGTTATGGACAGTCAATTTGTTTATGATACATTATTTGTAAATGACATTATTTCTGAAATAAAATCTTTGTATAGACCCCATAAACAAACAGATGTATCTTTTTTCATTAATAAGAAATATGCAGATTATAAAAGTTCACTATTTATTGAAGAAGGACATCGCCTATCTATAGAAGAATACGACAATTGGAGGAATTACTATTATTTGGCAGAGTATAATTTCGAATCACAGATTTACATCACTTACCCAAGTTGTCAGTATCAATGTGATAGAAAAAAAGAATTTAAAATTGGAATTAATTAGATAGATTGAGGATAAAAGAAAGTTTATCAGTATTTTGTCTTTCATTACAGTTCTTAAATCATCAGAATGAAACAAATCATCAATAGCTTAACCTTTGTTTTAATCGCTTTGTATTCCTTTGGACAAGATTACAAATCTCAATTTAATCAGTCCCTCAAAGATGGAGATACAAGCAAGCAAATAGAGTTGCTTACCAATTGGGAAAAAGAAACACCTAATGACCCGGAATTATTCCCTAGCTATTTCAATTACTATTTCTTAAAATCAAAACAAGAAATAATAAGCATTTCAAGTGAACAACCTTCAGGTGAAACGCTACAGGTTTCGGATAGTTCAGGACAAGTGTCTGGATTCTTGGGGAGTCAGACAGTATATGATTTAGAACTTGTACAAAAAGGGCTTGATAAAATCAATATTGGAATTGAAAAGTACCCCAATAGACTTGACATGCGATTTGGAAAAATATATGTTCTCGGTCAAATTGAGGATTGGGAGAGTTTTACAAATGAAATCAAAAAAACCATTCGTTATTCTCAGGAAAACAACAACTCATGGACATGGTCCAATAATAAGAAAAAAGAAAACGGAAAAGAGTTCTTTTTGTCTTCAATACAAGATTATCAAATTACACTTTTCGAAACAGAAGATGATGCCCTACTAAAAAACATGCGTTCCATTGCCGAAGAAGTGATCAAGTTTTATCCCAATCATATTGAAAGTTTAACCAATATTTCAATCACATATGTCCTGGAAGAAAATTACGAAGAAGGAATTGATATTTTGCTAAAGGCAGAACAACTTGCTCCTAAAGACGGTGTTATTTTGAGTAATATTGCACACGCATATAACTTAAATGGAAACGCTGACAAAGCAATTATCTACTATGAAAAAATGCTTGACCTTGAGAATCCTAACGCGGTTGAGTATGCAAAGCAACAAATCGAAACTTTAAAAGAATAGAGCTGTTAATTTGTAACCTCAGAAGTTTTTGGTTCAATAATGTCCAAATAATCATTTTTATTTATCTTGCACATTAAATTATTAATTCAAAATAACTACACCATGAAACACCTATTCACCTTATTAGCACTTACATTTTTAGCGGGGTCTGCCTTTGCACAAGAGGCGAGGTATGATGATTTTAAAACAGGAACTTTTACCTATGAGAGTCAAGAGGGAGAAGTGGAAATCATTAGAACCAAAACCAAACAAATTGAAATTTACAATGATGGAAAGTCTAAGTTAATCACCAATATCAAATGGGAAAATGATTCAACTTATGTTTTGACCCATAAAAAAGCCATCAACGCAGAAGGTTGTTTAGATAAAGGAGATTGGATCCGAACAAAAATTATCAGTCGCGATGGGAACAGGTATGAAGCTGATTTTGTTTCTAACAAATGCGGAAGAGGAACAGCAATTTTCATCAAACTAAAGTAAACTTTAAGCCAGATTAAAAAAATCCCATTATTCACCTTCTATTCAATTAAACAAGGTCGACAGTGTATTTACAGTAAGAATGATTTTAGGACTCATCTTTCTCATGCAAGGATTTGGAAAAGTTTTTACTTGGGGAATGGAGAATGTAATCAATGCGCCGTTCTTCAATGGAACTTTTAAAGACATGCTTCCCGCCTATTTGATTAACATCACTGCTTACTATACTTCGTATATCGAACTCATTGGTGGATTCCTTCTTGTGATTGGATTTAAAACGAATTATGCTTTATATGCATTGGCTTCCGTTTAAAGAATGGGATCAATGGTCCGTAGATTATTTATTTTACAAGAAATCTGGCAAGCCATAAAAAATAACTACAAATGAAAACAAGCAGATTAGAAGCATTCAGTGACGGAGTACTGGCCATTATCATCACCATTATGGTTTTGGAATTAAAGGCTCCTGAAGAAGCTAGTTTAAAAGCCGTTCTTTCTATTACCCCCAATTTTTCTGAGTTATATTTTTAGTTTTATTTACATAGGGATTTAATGGAACAACCATCACCATTTGTTTCAAATTACTCAAAAAGTTAATGGAAAAAATTCTTTACAGTCCCTTTTTTTTTTATAAAAAACACCACTCCACACACAACCTACACGGAGATATTCACGTTTATTTAAGGTAAAACGTATCAAAAACAACGAAACAATAATGAAACTAAATATATTGATCATCAGTCTAGCATTCATCTTATTTGGATGTAAAAAATTCGATAAATTAACACAATTCTACGTTACTTTTGATGAAACCGCTGTAGTACCAGCAACTGCAGGAGTAAACTTTCCTTTCAACATACTTACTCCAGATGTTGAAACCAATTCTGAATCTACTTTCGAAGTTAACGACACCCGCAAAGACCTCATTGAAGAAATTATTCTAACTACGCTAGACCTTACTATCTCCTCTCCTTCTGATGCTGATTTTAGTTTTCTTGAATCCATTAGTGTGTACATAAAAGCAGACGGACTAGATGAGGTGAAAATTGCATGGAAAGAAACCATACCACAAACGGCTAAGGTATTAAAGCTAGACTTGACAGGTGCGGATTTAAAGGAATACATCAAGTCCGATAAGTTTACCCTGCGTTTAAACACCAAAACCGATGAGACGATTAATTCAGATCACCATATCGAAATCCACTCTGTATTTTATGTAGATGCTAAAATTCTTGGTCAATAAAAGTCTTAAAAAATAGACTTGCAAAAGTTAGTAAAACACTAAAAAGCATAGCGTAAAGGAATAAACTTTGGCTCTAGTTTTGTATTCATGAATTCCAAATTAAATTCTATGAAAACAATTCTACTCACATTATTCGCTTTAATTACATTAAACATTCATGCACAACTAAACAGTTGTTGTTCGCATCAACAGCATTGCACGCATCAAAACAATCATTACGATTCGTATGACAATAGTTATTTCACCGATCTTCGTCAAGCTCTTTTACATCCAGAAAAGGTAAAAACTTTAGACTTAAGAAATCAAAACTTAACGCGATTGCCGTGGGAAGTTAGAAAGATGCAAAATTTAGAAGTACTCCTTTTATCTAACAATCAACTCAAAAGTTTACCTTGGGAAATCAGATATTTAAAGCAACTTAGAAAACTCGATGTAGAAAATAACTACCTCACGCGTTTGCCTTGGGAAATGAGGTATATGGAAAACCTACGAGAATTAAATGTCAGCAGAAATCAAATTGAACGACTGCCTTGGGAACTTAGATATTTGGACAACTTGGTGTACATCAATACTTCATCTAATCCAATCTCAGCCTTGCCTTGGGAATTGAAATATTGCAATAACCTTCAAACAATTGTTATTCAAAATACGAATATAGAACGTATTCCACACGAACTAGAAAGCAAACCCTATTTGCGTATTCACTGGTAATTCTAACTGCACATTTCAGGCTTATTTCCCGGCTAATTGATTCTTTCAGTAGTTCTTCACTATCCTTTTATGTACCTTTGCGTTGATTAATAACACATTTGTATTGAAAAATTTCGAAAAACTAGGCATAAACGCAAGCATCATAAAAGGGCTCGCAGAATTAAATATTGTTGAACCCACTGATATTCAGAAAAAGGTTATTCCAATATTATTAAATAGAAAAACAGATATTGTTGCACAAGCGCAAACAGGAACAGGAAAAACGGCAGCTTTTGGACTTCCTTTATTGGCACAAATGGATCCGAATTCTGATGCGGTTCAGGGCTTGATTCTTTGTCCTACAAGAGAATTGGCAAAACAAGTAGCCAAACAATTGTTTAAATTCATTAAATATTCAGATCGACTCTTTATCGAGGCAGTCTATGGAGGCGAACCTATTGATCGTCAAATTTCAAAGTTAAAACGTCCAACTCAAATTGTTGTGGCAACTCCAGGACGACTAATTGATTTAATAAACCGTAAAGCAGTAGATTTAAGAAAGGTAAAAACCGTCGTTTTAGATGAAGCGGATGAAATGTTAAGCATGGGGTTCCAGAAAGAATTAGATCAAATTCTTCAATCCTTGCATTCAGTTGAAAACAAATGGCTTTTCTCTGCTACTATTCCCCGTGGAATTCAGGAAATCATTTCAAAACACTTATCTAAAAACGCTGAACGCATTGAAGTCAAGAAAGAAGATGTTGTCAACAAAAAGATTTCGCATCAGTATTTGGTTTGTGATGAGTCAGAAAAATTGGAAGCCCTACTCCTCTTTTTACAATCACAGCATAAAAATCGTGGTGTTGTTTTTTGTAAAACTAAAGTTGCAACGCAAAAACTAGCGAAACAGCTTATTGCCAAAAACATTGCTGCAGATGCTATCCATGGAGATTTACAACAAAAAGAGCGAGATAAAGTAATGCGTGCCTTCAAAAATGAATCATTACGTATTCTTGTTGCAACGGATGTTTCTGCGCGTGGAATTGATGTTTCAGGATTGACTTTTGTTGCGCACTACCAACTGCCAGAAAGCGATGAGTACTACACCCATAGAAGCGGTAGAACTGCACGTGCTGGAAATGAAGGTATTTCTATGTGCTTTGTCAACAATGCCGAAGCAAAAATGCTTAAAAATTATGAACGTTCGCTAGGAATCAAGTTCACGAAAGTAAAACAAGTACGATAAACAGAGAACATTAAGTTTTTGAGCCAAGGATGTATAAGATATCCAGGAGAAAATCAAATAGAATACAATCAAGAAATATTCAAATATTTAGACGAAAAATACGGCAGTAGTTGGCGAAAAACGATTAGAAATGATGTAATTGGTCTTTCGAAAGGGAATATTGTGGATCAATAAGTTTATTGGAATTCATGCACATCTCTTATTTTTAATTAATTTAGTTCGTTGAAGCGTACTTTACTGCTTTTTATTTTCAATAACTCAAACTACGAACATGAAAAAAACACTTTCTTTAATTCTGCTGACCTGCTTATTTTTTTCTTGTCAACAAGAAGGTCGCGTTTATGTGCAACACCAAGATTTATCTCCAAATGTAGAATGGTTGCGCAAAGATGTTCGTGAATTTAAAGTTCCGATTGAAAATAAAGACATTGATTATAACCTTAGCCTATCATTTCGATATGCTACTGGATATCAATATCAAATAGCCCGCTTGAAAGTCACAGAAATTAGTCCTAGTGGTAAAGAAACCAGCAAGAATCATGAATTAAAAATTCGAAAAGACAATGGAGACTACATTGGTGACCCAGGCTATGACATTTGGGACAGTGAACACATGATTGAAGCAGATAAAAAGTATGAAGAAACAGGAACTTACACCTATTTAATTGAACACATAATGCCGAATGATCCACTACATTTTGCGATGGCAGTAGGAGTGATTTTAGACAAATCAAATAGAGATGAATAGGCGTAAACAAAACAGTGCAAATCTTATTTCATAAGTTCATCTAAACCAAATGCCTCGAATACAAATCCATACAGAGATTAATGCAAAAGTTGAAATCGTTTTTGACCTTTCTAGAAGTATTGACTTACATAAAATCTCTACTGTTCACACGAATGAAGAGGCTATTGCAGGGAAAATCGAAGGTTTAATTGGTCTAAATGAAAGTGTGACCTGGAGGGCAAAACATCTTGGAATATATCAACAATTGAGCTCCAAAATCACCGCCTACAAAAGACCTCATTACTTTGTTGATGAAATGCAAAAAGGTATTTTTAAAAGTTTTAAACACCAGCACTTATTCACCGTAGAGAATCACCGTACCATTATGACTGACATTTTTGATTACACAGCTCCCTTAGGTATTCTAGGTAAAATTGCAGATCAAATATTCTTAAAAAAATACATGACCCGGCTACTTCAGAAACGAAACCAAGTCATTAAAGAATTTGCTGAATCCGAACGATGGAAAGAAGTAATACCTATTGAATGATTGCTTTAACTATTGTTTTGTAAATCGCACTGAACGTGTGTAATTCGATGGGTAAGCTCCCACTTGCAATAACATTGGACGTAAAGCAAATTCAAAATCTAACGCTTCTATTTTTCCTTCTTTATTCAAATGAAACTGCATAAACTCTTCGCGTTGTGCTGGATTTTTCCATATCGCTCGGTAGGTGTCAAAATGCCAATGTTCAAGCTGCGCTTCTAAATCTTCTGAATCCCAAAATCTTAATATTAAGTTCTTCCCTTCCTTTCTTATTTCAACTTTTCCATAAGCTGAAGATTTATAAACTCCAGTATATTCATCGATTGCTAGGCTTGACTTGGTCTTTTTAACCCTTGCATTGTGAATTTCTTTTCTGATCTTCATTGCGCGTTCATAAGACGATTGATAAGATTTTAAATAGAGTTCACTCCAATCTACATCGTTTCCACCTAAATAAGCATCCATCACTTGATAAGCAACAGCATTACCGAGGGAATTAAAGGTGTTTCCAACGACAATGATCCCCAACTCTAATTCTGGCATCAAGTACATTGCGGTATTGAATCCATCTGTTGCGCCACCGTGTGTAATAACGCGCTTACCTTTATAATCGGTAATGCTCCAACCTAACCCATAACTGGCTTGTGCGGATTTTGCGTTATTGTTTGATCGCAGCATTTGTGGACGGTGAATTTCATTCATTTGCTCAATGCTAATTAAACTTTTTCCGTTATAATTTCCAGGAACTCCTAATTGGAAGAGCATCCATTTATTCAAATCGTTGATCGAAGCGTTGACTCCACCAGCAGGCCCTGCATTGTCCCAGTTTCTGCGCTGAATCGGCACAACCTTTCCTTCTATTTCTTGATGTGGATAAGCCTGATTATCTTCTGTTTTAATTGCTGAAATACTTGTGGTTGTTGAGTTCATTTCTAGTGGTTCAAATAACTCTTCTTTTAGAAAAACATCCCATGTACGACCATCAACATATTCAATGATTTGACCTGCCAGTGAATACATAATATTATTGTACACAAACTCAGATCTAAATGGTTTTTCTAGTTCCATGTAGCGCATTCGGTATAATACACTGTCACGTGAGCTCTCTGTCATGAACTGCAGTCTATTCCCTAGTATTCTGCCCAATCCTACCCTGTGCGTCAATGCATCACGTAGAGTTAACTCTTGGGTCACCCAAGGATCTTTTAATTGAAACCACGGTATATGATCGGTGATTTTGTCATCCCAATCGATTTTTCCTTGGTCAACTAAAATACCTAATGCTGCAGCAGTCATGTTTTTACTTACAGAAGCTATACTGAATATCGTATTGGCATCTACTGATTCCCCACTGCCCAATTGTTTTTCACCAAAACCTTTGGCATAAATGACTTTACCGTCTTTTACAATGCCAACTGCCATTCCTGGAATATTCCAATCTTGGCGACTTGACTCTATCCAATCATCAATATTTTCTGGTAAACGACTTTCTTCTTGTGCATAAAAAAAGAAAGGTTGAGCAAGGAAAAAAGTGATTACTACAAGTAAGCGTTTAAAAAGACGTGTCATAGCTATTTGTTTTACCCAAAGATAACAACTTTCTTCAATTCAGATTTCGTAAGATCATCAGAATCATCTTAAAGCTTTACTTTAAGTTCGAACTAAAAAAACACCACTCCGACACAGACAATTAGATTAAACCTTTGCTTTAACTGAATTAAACAAAATCAATGACAAACAATATATTAAACACTCAAATAAACGAAATTAATTATAAACCTCAAATTCTTATAACGGATCGACATCAATGACAATTCTGACCGATTTATTGTAAGCGACACTATAGAAATCATCAATCTTTTGTTGCAATAACTTTTTGACTTTTTTATTCGATGCATCTCTTTCCACTTTCAAACGAATAACCTTGAGATAGCTGTTCTGAATTCTTTTTACCACTGGAAATTCTGGACCCAACACACGACTCCCGAAGACAGCTTTCATTCGATCGGCTAAATCTGCCGCCATCATATCTAGCTTATTAGGATCTCTATGCTTAAGCGTCAAATTAATCATTTTGTAGAAAGGTGGATAGAAATAATTCTTGCGTTCTATCAACTCATTCTTATACATTCCAATAAAATCATGGTTGATGACATGTTGGATAATCCAATGATCAGGATCATAAGTCTGAATCACAACAGTTCCTCTTTTCGTTTTCCTTCCTGCCCTACCAGCAACTTGCGACATTAACTGATAACTCCGTTCAAAAGCACGAAAATCTGGACGGTTCAACATCATATCGGCATCTAGAATTCCGACAAGACTCACATTGTCGAAGTCCAATCCTTTCGTCACCATTTGTGTTCCTACAAGAATATCTATTTTCCTTTCATCAAAATCACGTAAAATGGTTTCGTAGCTATTTTTCTGACGGGTTGTGTCTAAATCCAAACGTTGAACCCTTACACCGGGCAGAATAATTGACAATTCATCCTCTATCTTCTCCGTTCCAAAACCAATCATCTTAAGGCGGTTACTTTGACATTTAGGACAAGCTCCAACAGGCGGTGTAAAATAACTACAATAATGGCATTTCAATACATTACTGTTCTTATGGTAAGTCAAGGAAACATCACAGTTTTTACAATGTGGATTCCACCCACAAACCTCACATGCCCATACTGGATTATACCCTCTTCTGTTTTGAAAAAGAATAATTTGCTCCTTGTTATTTAAAGCTTCTTTCATGTGTTCCACCAAGAACCCAGAAAAATCAGATTGCATTGTTTTTTGCATCTTTTCTTTCTTAATGTTCGCCGTGAATATTTCTGGCATCATTAGGTCACCGAAGCGTTTATCCAAGCTAACCAAACCATACTTTCCTTCTTCTGCATTGAAATAAGTTTCCATTGCTGGCGTAGCAGAACCCAAAAGGACTTTTGCATCATGAAAGGCACGTAAAACAATAGCGGTATCACGTCCATTGTATCTTGGACTTGGGTCGTATTGTTTAAATGAAGACTCATGCTCTTCATCGACGATGATTAATCCTAAACTTCTAAACGGCAAGAACACTGCACTACGTGCTCCAAGCACAATCTGGAACTTAGAAGTATCATTATTCAACAAGGCGTTCCAAATTTCAACACGCTCATTTTGATTAAAACGAGAATGGTACACTCCTATTTTATCACCAAAATAACGTTGTAAACGTTGAATCAGTTGAGTAGTCAGTGCAATTTCTGGAAGTAAGAACAACACCTGTTTACCTCTATCAAGTTGTTCTTGAATCAATTCAACATAAATCTCTGTTTTACCAGAACCTGTTACTCCATGCAGAAGTGTGACATCCTTTTCGACAAAAGATGCGCGAATTTCATCTAAGGCTTTTTGCTGGTCTTGTGACAAGTCTTTAAATTCAGAATCGGCTTCACCCTTATCTTCTAAACGAGATATTTCCATTCGTTTTATGCATAGAATCCCGTCCTTATCAAGCGTGTTCAATGAAGAAGCAGAAGCTCCTTTCTCCACCAACTCAGAGCGCAATAAGGGAACAGAAATTCCTTGTTTGAATCCCCCCATTTGCATGTAGGTTAACAAAGCATCCAATTGTTTTTTCTTTCGTTTATCTTCTCCCAAAACCTCAATTAGAGCTTTCAACTGTTCATCAGATTGATAGTCTTTCGCCAATTCCACAAACAACTGTGTCTTAGGCGCATATTTCTGTTTTAAATCTTCTTGAGTAATGATCACTCGTTTTTCAATAAGTGACTTAATTACCGGTTGAATGGTTTTGATTCCAAGAATTTCAGATATTTCTTTTAAATCAAGTTCACTTTGAATTTCGAGTGCTTCAAATACTTGATATTCACGATCTGTCAAATGATCAAGATTTCCTTCGTACTCCGGATGAAGCAGCACTTTTGTTTCACTTCCCAGCTTAAAATTCGAAGGCAAGGCCGCATTCATCACGTCACCGAGTGGCGACATGTAGTATTCGGAAATCCAGTTCCACAATTTGAACTGCTTTCCAGTAATAATGGGCGCATCATCCAATACAGCTTCAACATACTTCGATTGGTATCCTTCGGGTACCTCTTCATGTACACGAACAATAATTCCTGTTTGTAATTTTGAGCGACCAAAAGGTACAACGACCCTCACACCTACTTTTATATGTCCATTCATCTCAAAAGGAACACGATAAGTAAAGGCGTTATTGATGGGCACGGGTAGAATTACGTCTACAAAATATGTCTTTCTTTCATCCACGTCTCAAAGTTAAGAATGAAGTGCAAATTTCAGTGGATTTTGAGAGATAAAAATAAGTTCTATTTATTTTCTCCATCTGCATTGTAAATCCTTTTAAATTCCGTATCTTTGCTGTACTAATTTTCAATGGGGCTGACCTGGATTTGACAGCAACTGCGAATGATTGGTGTAAGCATGTCGAGCCATGTGGTGAGTCTCGTTAATCTCTGGTCACAAACGATAATTGACAACACGTCATATAATCTTGCAGCATAATAACCTAAGGTTATTTGCTTAATCCACTCCGAAGCACAGTAAGAGGGACAAGTTTCTCGCCAGTTCTCCCGTCTCATGAGCACTGGATCACGAGAAATCAACAATTTGAGAATAGTTTGTAAACGGCTTCTGTTTGCAAGCGAAACTAAACGAAGCTAAGTTATGGTCAGGGTGTTTGTGTCCGTTCCATAATCGAAAACCAAATCACAAAATAAACATGTAGAAAGCTAGTTGTTTCATTGTTTGGACGAGGGTTCGAACCCCTCCAGCTCCACAAAACAGTTTTGAGCAAGAGTAAAAAGCATACAGCGATTTACTCTTGTGAAAAAATGTTTTGTCCCTCAAGACCAAAACAGTATTGAGTATTGAGCAAGAGCAAGACAGTTGTGAGTATCCAGCAAGAGCATAGAGGTGAAATCAATTGAGATTTCGAAAAAGAACTTTTGAAGCAGTTTTAACCAAGACTATCGGGTTCCTA